>CBDUBX010000242.1:0-4180 GCA_965365495.1 uncultured Burkholderiales bacterium | reverse complement strand
TGCGGCGTACGACGCGCGAGCGCGGGTCGAACGCGTCGCGCACGCCGTCGGCGAACAGGTTGGCCGCCAGAACCAACGTGACCATGAAGCCGAACGCCGACGCGAACGACCACCACACCACGGGGTCGCGGCTCATTTCGTTGCGCGCCAGGTTGATCATGCCGCCGAAGCTGTTCATCGACGGGTCGACGCCGACGCCGACATACGACAGCACGGCCTCGTAGAGGATCAGCGACGAGAAGTCGAGCACGGTGACGATGAGCATCAGGTGCGCGACGTTCGGGAAGACGTGGCGAGCGAGGATGCGCGCGTGGCCGACGCCGAACGCCGACGCGGCCTGCACGTATTCGAGCTCGCGCAGCTTCATCGTCTCGCCGCGCAGCAGACGGCACAACCCGGCCCAGCCGGTCGCGCCGAGCACGACGCACAGCAGGAACAGCTTCAGGTCGGCGCGCTCGGCGCCGGTCTCGAACAGGTCGGGGTTCTTGTCGAGGAACACCTGCACCATCAGCACCAGCGCGGCGATCAACAGCACGTTGGGCACCGACGACAGCACGGTGTACAGGTACTGGATCGCCTCGTCGACCCAGCCCTTGAAGTAGCCGGCGAGCAGACCGAGCGTCACCGCCAGCGGCAGCGTCGCGACGGTGGCGAGCGTGCCGATGACGAACGCGGTGCGGATGCTCTTCAAGCTCTGGTACAGCACGTCGTTGCCGGTGAGGTCGGTGCCGAGCAGGTGATACGGTCCCGACAACGCGATCGCCGGGCCGGCGACGATCGCGAGCACCGCCACCGTGGTGATCGCAGCGTGCCACGGCACCGCGGTCTCGCGGCGGCGCACGAGCGCCCATTGCGCGGCCAGCGTCCGCTGCCCGGCGCGCGCCAGCACCGCGACCAGCAGCAGCGTGGCGACGACGGCGACCAGCACGCCCGCTACCAAGCCGCCGAGCGCGCGCCGCGCGACGTCGGCCGACCAGTCGGCGACGTCGACGAGGTGCTGGCCGCCGAACTTCAGCCGCGGCGCGACGCGCCGCACGTCGCCGTCGACGACGACCGATTCTTTCGTGAAACCAAGGTATGACAGCGGCCGTGAGTACGTCGCCTCGCGCGACGCGACGAGGTCGGCGAGCACCGCGTCGAGCACCGACCGCGTGCGCGTGTCGTAGGCAGCCGGCGCGTCGGGCGCCGCAGCCGACGCCGGCAGGCGCGAGCGGTAGTGCACGCTGTCGAGCAGCGTCACGCCCAAGCACAGCACGAGGACGATCGACGACGCGAGCGCCGCCGGGTCGCGGAACACCTTGCGCCAGTTGGCGGCCAGCTGCGGCTTGCGTGCGACCATCGCGGCGTAGCCGACGAGCGCGGCGATCAGCAGCCAGATCGCCGCGTCGGTCCACAGCAACACGAACTTCGGCATCGTCTGCATCCCGCGGCGTCAGGCCAGCCGCACGCGCGGGTCGACCCACGTGTAGGCGATGTCGATCAGCACGTAGGTCGCGATGTACAGCAGCGACCCGAGAAAGACCATCGTGCGCACGATCGCGAAGTCCTGCTCGCCGATCGCCTCGATGACGTAGGCGCCGAGCCCGGGCAGGCCGAAGAAGCTCTCGAACACGAGGCTGCCGAGGAACACGTAAGGCAGGTAGCTGCCGGCGCTGGTGATGATCGGGATCAGCGCGTTGCGCAGCACGTGGCGCGCCATCACCGCCCGTTCGGCCAGGCCCTTGGCGCGCGCGGTGCGCACGTAGTCCTTGCCGATCTCCTCGAGGAACATCGCGCGGTACAGCCGCGCCTCGGCGCCGAGCCGCGCCAGCAGCGACAGCAGGATCGGCAGCACGAGGAACTTCGCCGAATCGACGAAGCCCGGCGCGTAGCCCGAGATCGGCGCGAGCTTCAGCACGCGCGAGAACAGAAACTGGCCGACGATGATGTAGAACAGGCTGGAGATCGACAGCATCACGACGCAGGCGACGACCCCCCAGACGTCGAGCCGCGAATTGCGGAACATCACCAGCAGCAGCGCGAACGTCGTGCTCGCGATCACCTGCAATACGAACAGCGGCAGCGCGAGCTTCAGGCTGACGACCATGCGCCGCCCGACCTCGTGGCCGATGTCGCCGGCGCTCTCGCTGTCGGCGCGGCCGAATTCCAGCGCGAACAGGCTCAGCGAGCGGTCCCAGAAGATCGTGTCGGTGTAGCGGTCGACGCCGTCGCGTTCGGCGTTGACGTACAACGGCTTGTCGTAGCCGCGCTCGGCCTTCCACTTGTCGATCGCCTCCTGCGTGACGCGGCGGCCGCCGAGGTTCAGCCGCGCCATGTCGTCGGGCGTGTTGACGGTGAAGAACAGGAAGAACGTCAGCAGGTTGACGCCGAGCAGGATCAGCACGCCGTAGACGGTGCGCCGGACGATGAAGTTCAGCATCGCGATGCGGGCGCCGGTGGCGGCGGCTCGACCGCGATGCTCACGCCAGCACCTCGCCGCGCGCGTTGGTGCGCTCGCGGCGGCGCAGCTGCCGCCGCGCCACCCACACCAGCGCCAGCGCCGCGGCGACGAGCGCGACGATCGGCCACCACACTGGACGGTTCCACGCCGCCAGCGCCTCGGTGCGCCGCGCGACGTCGAGCCGCAGGTAGCGGCCGTGATCGCGGATCAGGATCGCCGGCTTGAAGTTGTGCACCCACTGCTGGGCCGCGGCCGATGCGTACGGAAAGAACCCGAAGCTCCATGGCGCGTCGCGCTGGACGATCGCGACCATCTCGTCGACGAGCCGCTGCTTCTCGGCGCCGTCGTCGAGCGTCTTCATCTGCACAAAGCGGCGGTCGAACTCGGCGCTCGCGTAGTTCGACGTGTTCTCGCCGTCGTACTTGGTCTTGCCGGTGGGGCCCCACAGCAGGAACAGGAAGTTCTCGGGGTCGGGGTAGTCGGCGTTCCAGCCGAGCCAGAAGACCTGGTACTTGCCCTTGCGCACCTTGTCCTGGAACTGGTTGTTGTCGGTGGCGCGCACCTCGAGCTGGATGTCGATCTTCGCGAACTGGCGCACCACCCAGTCGATCTCGGGCCGGCGCTCGGGCGTCGCCGGTGCGTAGTAGTCGTAGTTCAGCACCAGCGGCCGGCCGGTGGCCGCGTCGCGGCCGTTCGGATAACCGGCCTGGGCCATCAGCGCCTTCGCATCGGCGATCGGTCGGCGCACCGCGCGGCCGTCCTGCCACACGTGGGTCACCGGGTTCACGCCTTCGGGCGTGCCTTCGCGCGACGTCACGATGCCCGGCGGCAGCGGGCCCTGCGCGGTGTCGCCGGCTTTTTTCGGGAAGACCTTCGCGTATTCCTCCCAGTCGATCGCGATGCTGATCGCCTGGCGCAGCTTGCGGTTGCGCTCGTCCTGGTCGGGCGTCGCGCCGTTGCCGATCACCGGATCGAGCATGTTGAAGCCGATGAAGTAGCTGTTGACGTCCGACCCCTTGTTCAGACGAAAGCCCTTGGCCTCGTACTCGGCGCGCACCTCTTCGCTGTCCTGCATCGCAACCAGGTAGTCCATCCCGGTGTCGGTGCGCTCGAACACCTCGATGTCGTAGTAGCCCTGGCGGAACTTGCCGCGCTGCGGCACCGCCTCGCGCTCGATCGTCGAGACGATGCGGTCGACGAACGGCGTCGGCTTGCCGCAATCGGCGAGCAGCCCGGCGACGCGGTCGGCGGGCGTGCCGTCGCACGGGTACGGCTCGCCGCGGTAGTTGGGGTTGCGCGCCATCACGTGGCGCCGGTCCTTGACGTACTCGGTCATCATGTACGGCCCGGTGCCCACCGGCCACACGTCGAGCGACAGCGCCCGCTCGCCCATCCCCGGCTGGGCGTAGAACGCGTCGGCCTCCCACGGGATCGGCGCCATGAACGTCATCTGCATCCAGTAGCTCCACTGCGGGTACTTGCCCTTCAGTCGGATGCGCAGCAGATGCGATTCCGGCGCGCTGGCGCCGGCCAGTTCCCAACGGCGGAAGTCGAGGAACGGCTTGTCGAGGCTCGCCGGGTCGAGCCCTTCGCGCAGTTTGGCGTCTTCGCGCCGGATCAGCGCGCCGTACTCCTTCAGCCCGATCACGTATTCGGCGAAGGTGCTGAAGATCGGCGCGGTGATCCGCGTCGTCGCGTGGCGCTTCAGCGCGTAGACGAAGTCGTCGGCGACGAGCTCGC
>CBDUBX010000241.1:0-4218 GCA_965365495.1 uncultured Burkholderiales bacterium | reverse complement strand
GCTCGTCGGCCACGCGTTGTACGTGCTCGACCCGTCGACCAACCTCGCCGAGACGGCGTTCATCGTCCACCCCGATTGGCAGCACGTCGGCCTCGGCGCGGCGCTGCAGCGCCGGCTCGAGGGCCTGGCGAAGGAGCGCGGCGTGCGCGGCTTCGTCGCCGAGATCCTGTCGACCAACGCGGCGATGATCCGCCTCGCGCGCCAGACGTCGGGCCAGGTGCAGGTCGACACCGCCGGGTCGACGACGCGGGTCACGACCTTGTTCTAAACGAGGGGACCGCGGCGATCGAAGAACGGCGGGGCGTCCCGCGTGCAAGCCGCGATCGAAGCGCTCGAAACGCGCGCGGTCGCGCCGCCGACCGAGGCAGGTCCAGCGCGCGCCCGCCGATCGCCGGCACCGCCGCGGCGATCGCCGCGGCGGCGCCGACGACAATTCGCCGATGCCCGAAGCCATGCCCCGCCCCGCCGCGCCGCCGAGCCCGCCGCCGTCGTCGCCCACCCACCCGCCCGCCACGTCGGCAACCGGCGTCGTCGGCCGGGCGCGGCGCACGAGCTTGGTCACGCGCATCGTCGTCGGCCTGGCCGCCGGCGTCGCGCTGGCGCTCGTCGCGCCAGCGGCGGCGCGCGCGGTCGGACTGCTCGGCGAACTGTTCATCGCTGCGTTGAAGGCGGTCGCGCCGGTGCTCGTTTTCGTCCTCGTCGCGGCGTCGATCGCCCGCCACGAGCGCGGCCAGCCGACGCGGATCCGGCCGATCCTGCTGCTGTACCTCGTCGGCACGCTGGCCGCGGCGGCGGTCGCGGTGGCAGCGAGCTTCGCGTTCCCGACGACGCTCGTGCTGGCCGCGCCGGCGGTCGGCGGCACGCCCCCCGGCGGCATCGGCGGCGTGCTGAATAACCTGCTGCTGCAGGTCGTCGCCAACCCGGTGCGCGCGCTGATGGAGGGCAACTACATCGGCATCCTCGCCTGGTCGATCGCCCTCGGCGTGCTGCTGCGCCGCGCCATGCCGGCGACGCGCGCGATGCTCGGCGACGTCGCCGACGCGGTGTCGGCGATCGTCCGCCTCGTGATCGCGTTCGCGCCGCTCGGCATCTTCGGCCTGGTCGCGGCAACGCTCGCCGAGACCGGCTTCGGCGCGCTGCTCGGCTACGGCCGGCTGCTGCTGGTCATCGTCGGCTGCATGCTGTTCGTCGCGCTCGTGGTGAATCCGGCGCTCGTCTACTGGAAGCGTCGCCGCAACCCGTATCCGCTGGTCTTCACCTGCCTGCGCGAAAGCGGCGTCACCGCGTTCTTCACGCGCAGCTCGGCGGCCAACATTCCGATCAACCTGGCGCTGGCACGCCGGCTCGGGCTGCACGAGGACACGTATTCGGTCTCGATCCCGCTCGGCGCGACGATCAACATGGCCGGCGCGGCGATCACGATCTCGGTGATGACGCTGGCCGCGGCGCACACACTCGGCATCGCGGTCGACGTGCCGACGGCGCTGCTGCTGTGCGTCGTTTCGGCACTGGCCGCCGGCGGCGTGTCGGGCGTGGCCGGTGGCTCGCTGCTGCTGATCCCGATGGCGTGCAGCCTGTTCGGCATCCCGGCCGACGTCGCGATGCAGGTCGTCGCGATCGGCTTCGTGATCAGCGTCGTCCAGGACTCGTTCGAAACCGCGCTGAACTCGTCGACCGACGTTCTGTTCACCGCCGCGGCGACGCTGCCGGCCGACGCGCCGGCGACGCCGCTGCCGGACCGCTGACGCGCCGCCGGCGCGCGCCCTGGGTCAGCGGCGCGGCGCCGACGCCGGTATGGCCGCGGTGGCGCCGGCGACCGCGGCGATGTGCTGCAGCAGCCGCTGGTACTGCTGGCCCATCACCGCGTCGACGATCGGCGCCAGCGCGCGCAGCCCGGCCTCCGGCGAACCGGCGACGCGGTACGCCAGCTCGACCGTCGTGCGGCCGTCGGCGGCGGCGCGGGTCGCGAGGGTGAACACGCCGTCGACCGCGAGCTCCTGCAGCGGCCCGAGCGCGCCTTCGACGCGCAGCCCGTGCGGCGGCTGGACCCAGACGACGACGCCGTGGCGCGCCGAATCGCCGTCGCCCCAGCGTTCGCACCAGCAGCCGCCGGCCTGCAGGTCGAGCGTCATGTTCTTGGCCTTGCCCGACCAGGTGTGGCTGTCGCTCCACCACTGCGGCAGTTGCGTGTACGCGCGCCACGCGGTGGCGGGCGGCGCGGCGACGTCGCTGCGGAAGGTCGACGTGAAGCCGGTGTCGGACACCGCTTCGAGCTCGGCGGCGCACGGTAGCGCGGCGGCAAGGCCGACGACGAAGACGGCGGCGGCGACAGTGGGCGAGGTCATCGGTTCAGCGGGGCGGAAGACACAGCGCCGCCAGCATATCGCCCGCGCGTCGTGCCGACCGCCGGCGCGACCGCGCCGGCGTGCAGACGGCCGGCGCGTCGACCGCGCCGGCGTGCGCGCCCGCGTCAGGACGCGGCGTCGGCCTTCGCCGTCGCCTTGCGCGCGACGCGGCGCGCGGCGTTCGACGCGCCGGTGGCCGCGCCGGCGACCGCGTCGCCGACCTGCTGCGACGCGACGCGCGCCTTGCGCGCGGTGCGCCGCGCGGCGTTCGACGTCTCCGTTGCGGCGCCGGCGACCGCGCGGTTGACGCGCCGCGCGACCTTCTTCGTCACGCGGCGACGCTTCGCCGCGGCCTGGCGCGTCGTCGCGCCGAGCTTGCGTTCGGCGATCGACCGCGCCGGCACGGTCTTGCCGGCGACGCGCTGCACGAGTTCGACGCTGCCCTCCTCGAGCCGCTCGGCGACGCGGCTCAGCACCTGCGCCGCCGGCAGCGCGACGCGGTTCAGCGCGTCGAGGTCGAAACGCGCGGTGTTCGCGGTGACCAGGTCGACGCCCTTGGTCGCGAGGTCGACCGCGATGCCGACCGCGCCGTGCGCACGGTCGGTGCCGAACTGGATGCCCTTGACGTAGTAGCCGCTGACGCGCTGCTGCGCGTCGATCAGCCCGGCGCGCAGGTCGGCGCGCAGCGCCGCGGCGCCGCGCTCGACGGCGTCGGCGAAGCGGCCGTCGACGTAGCCGAAGAAGCGCTCGCCGCCGTAGCGGTAGCTGTTGATGACGTTGGTCGCGGCGACGCCGTACGAGTGGATGACGTCGGTGGCGACGCCGGACAAGGTCTTCGTGGTCGACATGGGGGCTCCGAAAGTGCGACGGGTAGCGGCCGGTCGCCGCCGCGCTTTCGGCGTGCGGCGATCGGCTCGCGCCGACTGTGCCGGCGCGGAGTCGGGGCTGCACCCCAATCGGCGCGGCGGTGTGGCTTACACGCTGCGTCGAGGCGCGCCGGCGGCGCCGCGCGGCACGCCGGCGATCGCTCGTCGCGGCGGCGGCGTCAGTCGGCGCCGACGTAGCCCGCCTGCCGCCACGCGTCGAAGACGACGACCGCGACCGCGTTGCTCAGGTTCAGGCTGCGCTGGCCGGCGCGCATCGGCAGCCGCACGCGCTGCGCGTCGGCGAACGACGCGAGCAACGCGTCGTCGAGACCGGCGGTCTCGCGGCCGAAGACGAACCAGTCGCCGCTTTGCCACCGCAGCGCATCGAGCCGCTGCGCGGCGCGCGTCGTCAGCGCGAAGCAGCGCGACGGCGGCGGCTGCTCGGCGGCGAGCAGCGCCGCCCACGATGCGTGGCGGCGAATGCGCGCGGTCTCGTGGTAGTCGAGCCCGGCGCGCTTCAGACGCGCGTCGTCCATCGAGAAGCCGAGCGGCTCGACGAGGTGCAGCGTGCAGCCGGTGTTCGCCGCGAGGCGGATCACGTTGCCGGTGTTCGGCGGGATCTCGGGCGCGACGAGGACGATGTGGAACATGCGCGGCGATCGTGCCATGCGCGCGGTGTGCTTCCTCGACGCAAAGGCCGCGCGGCAGCGCCGCGCCGGCAGCGTCGCGTCAGTCGCCGGTCGGCGCCGGCGTCCGCGCGACGACCCAGACGTCGACGGCGGCCGCGCCGGCGGCGAGCAGCGCTTCGGTCGCGGCCGCAGCGGTCGCGCCGGTCGTCATCACGTCGTCGACCAGCGCAACGCGGCGGCCGGCGACCGCGTCGCAATGCGCGTCGGCGACCGCGAACGCGCCGTGCAGGTTGCGTCGGCGCGCCACGCGGTCGAGCGCGACCTGCGGGGCGGCGCCGTCGCGCCGCTGCAATGCGCCGGCGGGCGCGGCGACGCCCA
>CBDUBX010000240.1:0-4258 GCA_965365495.1 uncultured Burkholderiales bacterium | reverse complement strand
CCCATCGCGTGCAGCGGCTGGCGCAGGTCGTGGCTGGCGGCGGCGAAGAACTGCGTTTTCGCGCGGCTGGCGGCCTCGGCGACGCGGCGCGCGTCCTCGGCAGCGCGGCGCGCGTCGTCGCCGGCGCGGATCTCGCGTCGCAACTGCGCCGCCAGCGCGTCGGTGCGCGCCTTCAGCGCGATCGCCTGGCCGAGCGCGGTACCATAGGTGCGCGCCATCAGGATCGTCGCGGCGAACAGAAGCGCGACGATCACCGCCAGCGTCGCGTGGCCGGCCTGGCCTGTGTCGGTGGCAATGCGCGCGATCGTCGGCAGCAGCACCAGCGACGTGAACGAGCCGAAGACCCACGGCTGCGTCGCCAGCAGCTGCACCGAACTGACGCAGTAGGTGTAGACGACGAGGATCAGCGCCAGCTTGTCGTAGGCGTCGCCCAGCCCCCAGAACAGCCACGACGCGATGCCCCACAGGCTGCCTTGCAGCAGCACGAGTGCGGCCCAGCTGCGGCGCCAGCGCAGCACCGGGTCGACGTCGCCGTCGGCCGCTTCGACGGCGCGCGCCAGGCTGCGGCGAAAGCGCAGATAGTGCGCGAGCCGCAGCAGCCACAGCACGAGCAGCGCACCGGCCCAGCCCCACAGGCGCAAAGGGCTCGCCCAAGGCCAGTAAACGGCGACGATCACGGCCAGCCCGAGCAGGTAGCCGACGAGCGTCGCCGGCGTCTGCACGTACAGCGCGCGCAGGTGGTCGGCCGTGCCGGGCGGCGCGGCCGCGATCGGCGCGTCGGCAGCGGCCGGCGGCACCGCCCGGCTGGCCGCAACCGCGGAGGCGGTCATCGCCGTGTCCCGGCGGTGCGGCGGGTCGGTCGGCTGCCGAGCGCGGTGCTCAGCGCTGCGGTGCGCGCCACGGAAAGCCGCCCTGTCCCTGCGTCATCTGGCTCACCGCGAGCACCGCCTGCGTGCGCGTGCTGACGTTCAGCGCGCGCAGTACTGCGGCGACGTGGTCCTTGACGGTCTCGACCGACAGGTTCAGCTGGCGCGCGATCAGCTTGTTCGGCAAGCCCTGCAGCAGCAGCGACAGCACCTCGGCCTGCCGCGGCGTGAGTCCCAGGTCCTGCAGCGACACCGACGCGGTCTGGTGCGGCTCGGGCTGCGCCGCACTGCCGAGCGCCGGCGCGTCGACGCCGCTCGGGCGCATCACGCCGGGAACGGTGTCGCCGCCGGACTTGCCGAATTCGAGGCCGAGCATCGACGGCGGCACGTACATCGACCCGGTCATCACGATGCGCAGCGCTTCGTGCAACTCGCCGTGCGACGACTTCTTCGGCACGAAGCCCATCGCGCCGCTGTCGATGGCGCGGATCACGTCGCTCGCGCGGTCCGACGCCGAGACGACGACGACCGGCACCGCCGGGTAAGCGGCGCGAAACTCGACGAGGACGTCGAAGCCGTCGGCGTCGCCGAGCGCGAGGTCGAGCAGCACGAGGTCGAAGTCGGCATCGTCGCGCAGCGCGGCGCGCGCGGCCGCGGCGCTGTCGACGCCGACGACCTGCGTGTCGCCGCCGATGTTCTGGATCACCGCCTGCAGCGCGGACAGCACCAGCGGATGGTCGTCGACGAGCAGCACCTTCACCGGCATCTCCCTTCGCATTGCAGCGGCGGATTGTCGGCCGCAGCCGATCGGCCGCCGGGTCCCCCGTTCGGGGGCGTCGTCAGACGTAGCGGCGCGACACCGACTCGGCGACGCACGCCGGCTTGGCCGCGCCGTCGACCTCGACGGTCACCTGCGTCACGAGCTGCGCGCCGCCGTCGAGCGCGTCGTAAGCGAGCAGGCGGAAGTGGCCGCGCAGCCGGCTGCCGACGCGCACCGGGTGCATGAAGCGCACGCGGTTCAGCCCGTAGTTCACGCCGAGGCGAACGTCGTCGATCGCGAACGCGGTTTCGAACAGCACCGGCAACAGCGACAGCGTCAGGAAGCCGTGCGCGATCGTCGCGCCGAACGGCCCGGCCGCGGCGCGCGCCGGGTCGACGTGGATCCACTGGCGGTCGCCGGTGGCGTCGGCGAAGCGGTCGATGCGGGCCTGGTCGATCGCGATCCAGTCGCTCGTGCCGAGGTCGTCGCCGACGCGCGAGCGCAGATCGGCAAGGCGGGTGTAGCGGCGGATCGGCGCGGCGGTCATCGGGCGGATCGAGCAGGCCAGCTCGGGTGCGGCAACGCGGGGCGCGGTATCGTAGCTGCGGCGATGTTCCAGCCGACGCAGCACGACGTCCGCCGCTTCTTCTGCTCGACGTGGTCGAAGCTGCGCCGCGGCCAGCCGCTCGATCTGATGCAGGCGCTGGCCGCGCGCTGGATCGACCTGCACCCCGAATACCACGCCGACCTCGGCGACGAGGCCGCCGCGCTCGCCGCGGTCTACGGCGTCGACGGCGGGCGCGAGAACCCGTTTCTGCATCTCGGCATGCACTTGACGATCGACGAGCAGGTGTCGATCGACCAGCCGAGCGGTATTCGCGACGCCGTGCAGCGGCTCGCGCAGCGCCTGGGCTCGATGCACGCCGCGCAGCACGCGGTGATGGAATGCCTCGGCGCGATGATCTGGACCAGCCAGCGCAGCGGCGCGCCGCCCGACGGACAGGCTTACGTCGAAGCGGTGCGACGGCTCGCCGCCGGTTGATCGCCGCGCGCGACGGCGCAGACGGCGGCGGGCGCGCTACCTGCGCGGCATCCGACGCAGCACCGCGTCGCCGGCCCACAGCGCATCGATCTGCGGGAACTGCCCCGCCTCGCGCTTGTGCAGCGACACGATGCGGTCGGCGCAGCCGGGCCGCGACAGGTCCAGCGGCTCGGGCGTGATCGGCATCTGCGACCGCGTCGAGAAGAAAGGCTTGACGATCGGCGAGACGAGCGCGTGCGCGTTGTGCTCGACGACGACCGCTAGCCGGCCCGACTCGAGCCTGACCAGCGCGCCGACCGGGTAGATGCCGACGCTGCGCACGAACGCCGAGAAGAAGGCCGGGTCGAACTGGCCCTTCCACGTCGCCATCCGCGCGATCGCCTCGGCCGGGTCCCATCCCGCCTTGTAGGGCCGGTTCGACGTGATCGCATCGTAGACGTCACAGACCGCGCCCATCCGCGCAAAACGCGTGATCGCATCGCCGGCGAGGCGGTGCGGGTAGCCGTCGCCGTCGAACCGTTCGTGATGGTGCAGCACGACGTCGAGCGTCGACGCGTCGACCAGGTGCGCATGTTCGAGCAGCTCGAAGCCGCGCTGCGGATGGGTGCGGATGACGGCCAGTTCGTCGTCGGTCAGCCGCCCCGGCTTCAGCAGGATCTGCGACGGCATCACCGCCTTGCCGACGTCGTGCATCAGCCCGGCGACGCCGGCGGCGCGGCACTCGTCGTCGGTCAGATCGAGCTGGCGCGCCAGCGCGACCATCAGCGCGCACACTGCGACCGAATGCAGGTAGCTGTAGGTGTCCTGCGTCTTCAGCCGCGCCAGGCTGATCAGCGCGCCCGACTTGCGCATCACCGACCGAGAAATTTCATCGACCACCGGCAGGCAGCGTTCGGCGTCGATCGTCCTGCCGAGGCGCGCTTCGTCGAACATGGCCATCACCGCACCGCGCGCGCGCCCGCAGATCTCGGCGGCGCGCTGGATCTCGGCGTGCATCGACACCGGCGGCGGTCGCGGCGGCGGGATCGCGGCCGCGACCTCGGTGCGCGGCGACGCGAGCGCGACGTCGCCGTCGTCGGCGTTTGCCGACGCCCTTCGGCTGCCGGCGACAGCGGCTGCTGCCGCGGCCGGCGCTTCGACGTCGACGCCGAGCGAGACGTCGATCCAGCATTCGGCGACGCCGCATTCGCGCAGGCGGCGCAGGTCGTCCTCGTCGTCGAGGACGAAGCAGGTCTTCCAGAACGGATGCTGGAGCCACGAACCTTCCAGCTTGTGCAAATGCATGCCGAGCCGGAGGTCGTCGACGGCGATCTTCTTCAGCATGGGGACGGGCGGGGTGCATGCGCGAAACGACAGCGCGACCGTTCTATCGGCCGCCGACGCCGGGGCTTGAGCGCGAGGCGCGGCTTGATGCGCGCATTGCGGGCGGTCGAGCGGCGGCGACGCCAGCCGCATCCATGCCGGTGCGGATCGCCCACGAAAAAGGCCACGCTAGGTGGCCTGATCGCGAAAGAAAGCTGGCGGAGTGGACGGGACTCGAACCCGCGACCCCCGGCGTGACAGGCCGGTATTCTAACCAACTGAACTACC
>CBDUBX010000239.1:0-4261 GCA_965365495.1 uncultured Burkholderiales bacterium | reverse complement strand
AGCCGGTCGGCGAAACATCGTTCCTCGAAAGCCGGCTGCAGCCCGATTCGTTCTTCGGCGCCAGCGGCGGCCAGCGCGTCGACACCCACGAGAGCGGCAGCGGCGGCAATTCGTCGATGAGCTACTCGCTGAGCCAGCTCGACGCGATCGGCGACGTCGACCCGGTGGCCGAGGCCGACGTCTACCTGGCGTACGGGCGCGACCTGCAGGCAGAGGAGATCCTGAAGGAGGCGATGCGCGCCAACCCGGACCGCATGGCGGTCCGCACCAAGCTGCTCGAGGTCTATGCCAAGCGGCGCGACACCAAGGGTTTCGAGCTGCTGGCCACGCAGCTGTACACGCTGACGCGCGGCGACGGCGACGACTGGTCCAAGGCGCAGGCGCTGGGCCGCACGATCGACCCCGACAACCCGCTGTACCGCCCCGGCGGCACACCCGACGAACTGCACGGCGACGGCGGCGAAGTCGTCGAGCCGCTCGGCGCGTCGACGCAGCCGTACACCGCGCCCGCGGCGCCGCCGCCGAGCGCGGTGTTCACGCCGGCCGCCGACGCGACGCTCGACGACGCCGCGCCGACGACGACCAGCGGCGTCGACCTCGACCTCGAATTGCCGCTGGCCGACCCCGGACCGTCGGGCTACGGCGCCGCCGGCGAGACGACGCAACCGTTCTCGACCGCCGCCGACTACCGCGACAGCGGGCTCGACTTCAACCTCGACGAGGTCGCGAAGTCGGCGCGCGAGCAACAGCCGCAGACCACGCCGCGGTCGTCGGACCACGCACCGACCGCGCCGCAGACGCTGGACTTCGACCTCGGCGACGTCGGGTCGGCGGCGTCGCCGCCCACCGAGCCGCTCGGCTTCGGCGAATTCGGCATCGGCGGCGACACGCAGCCACCGCCCGAAGACGACGCCGCCGACGACAGCGACCCGCTGGTGCGCAAGGTCGAGCTGGCCGAGGAGTTCCGCCAGATCGGCGACATCGAAGGCGCGCGCGACCTGCTTGAAGAAGTCGTCGCCAAGGCCGACGGCGCGCTGCGCGCCAAGGCCCAAGGGATGCTCAGCCAGCTTGGTTGACGCAGGCTCTTCGCCGCCGCGGTGGCGGCTGGCGCTGGGCATCGCCTACCGCGGCGCCGCGTACCGCGGCTGGCAGTCGCAGCCCGGCGGCGGCACGGTGCAGGACGCCGTCGAGCACGCGCTGGCGGCGTTCGTCGGCCGGCCGCTGTCCACCGTCTGCGCCGGGCGCACCGACGCCGGTGTCCACGCCCTCAACCAGGTGGTGCACGTCGACCCGGCCTGCGATCGCGAGCCGTTTTCTTGGGTGCGCGGCACGAACCGCCACCTGCCGCGCGACATCGCGGTGCAGTGGTGCCGCCCGGTCGCCGCGTCGTTCCACGCGCGCAACGCCGCGCGCGCGCGGCGCTATCGCTACGTGCTGCTCGAGTCGCCGGTGCGGCCGGCGGTCGAGACCGGCCTCGTCGGCTGGGTGTTCCGCCCGCTCGACGACGGCGCGATGCGCGCCGCGGCGCGCCACCTCGTCGGCACGCACGACTTCAGCGCGTTCCGCGCCGCCGACTGCCAGGCGCAGTCGCCGGTCAAAACGCTGCACGCGATCGATATCGCGCGCCGCGGCGCCTACCGCACCTTCACCTTCGAAGCCGACGCGTTCCTGCAGCACATGGTGCGCAACCTGATGGGCTCGCTCGTCGCGGTCGGCAGCCGGCGGCGCCCGGCGGCGTGGCTCGGCGACGTGCTCGCGTCGCGCGACCGCGGCACCGCGGCGCCGACGTTCGCCGCCGACGGGCTGTATTTCGTCGGTCCGCGCTACGACGCGGTGCACGCCATCCCCGAAGCGACCGCGGCGGTCGACTGGTTGCCGTGAAGCCGCTGCGACCGCAGGCCCGGGTTCAGATCCGCATCACCAGATCGGTGTACGGCACCAGCGCCGCGTCTGCCGTCACGAGGCGCAGCGGCTCGGTCAGCGCCTGCGACACCAGCAAGCGGTCGAACGGATCCGGGTGGTGGAGCGGCAGCGTGGCGACGCCGGCCGCGTGGTGCGCTGTGACCGGCAGTTCGACGAACCCACTGGCTTCGATGGCGGCCGCCAAAGCCGCGACATCGGCGTCGATCTTGCCCAGCGCCGACTTGATCGCCACTTCCCAGATCGACACCGCCGAGACGTAGACCGCCTCGGCGCGCTCGATGAGGCGGCGCGCGTCGGCCTTCAACGCCGGCGCGCCGGTCACGACCCACAGGTAGACGTGGGTGTCGAGCAGCAGACGCATCGGCAGCGATCGTTCAGCCGCCGCCGAACGCGGCGATCACGTCGGGCGCCAGCGGCGCGTCGAAGTCGGCCGGCACGTGCAGCTTGCCCTTCAACACGCCGAAGCGTACGCGCCGCGGCGGCGGATCCAGCCGCGTCAGCCGCACCAGCGGCTTGCCGTGGCGACCGATCACGACGTCGGTGCCGGCAGCGGCGGTGTCGATGAGTTTCGACAGCTGAGTTTTCGCGTCGTAGACGTTGATCGTGTCCATCGCGTACGTTGACCAACTTTGGTCAGATTCTAGCGGGCCCCGAGCGCGCCGAGCGTGCCCTCCGGCTCGCCTCGAACGTGTCTTCCAGCGACGGCCGCGGCCGCTATGCTCTGGCGCTGCTCGCCTGCCGCCCCAACCCCTTGTCCCCTCGCACGCGCATCAAGATCTGCGGCCTGACGCGCGAAGCCGACGTCGACGCCGCCGTCGACGCCGGCGCCGACGCGCTCGGCTTCGAGCTCGACCCGAAGAGCCCGCGCCACGTGACACCGGCGCGCGCCGCGGCGCTGACGCGCCGGCTGCCGCCGTTCGTCACGCCGGTGCTGCTGTTCGTCGACGCCGCGGCGGACGCGGTCCGCGCGGCGGTCGACGCGGTGCCCCACGCCTGGCTGCAGTTCCACGGCGACGAAACGCCGGCCGACTGTGACGCCGCCGGGCGGCCGTACCTGCGCGCCGCGCGAATGGCGCCGGGGATCGACTTGCTAGACTTCGCCGCCCGCCACGCCCACGCCAGCGCGCTGTTGCTCGACAGCCATGCCGACGGCTACGGCGGCAGCGGAAAGGTCTTCGATTGGTCACGGATACCACGCGGCGTGCCGCTTCCGGTCGTTTTGTCTGGTGGGTTGAATCCTGCCAACGTGACCGATGGCATCGCGACCGTCCGGCCGTGGGCCGTTGACGTGAGCTCCGGCGTCGAAGCCGGGCCGCTATCGAAAGGCGTCAAGGACGCCGTGCTGATGCAGCGCTTCTGCCGCGCTGTGCGCGCCGCCGACGAGCGCCTTCGGCCCCCCTGAACCCCGCCGCGCCGGCGTTTCGGCGCGGCTCGACCGAGACCGCGATGTCCCCTTACGACCAGCCCGACGCGAGCGGGCACTTCGGCCCTTACGGCGGCCGCTTCGTCGCCGAGACGCTCGTCCACGCGCTCGACGAGTTGCGCGACGCCTGGCAGCGCTGGCGCGACGACGCGGACTTCGTCGCCGAATTCCGCGATGAGCTCGAGCACTTCGTCGGCCGGCCAAGCCCGGTCTACCACGCCGCTCGGCTGTCGCGCGAGATCGGCGGCGCGCAGATCCACCTGAAGCGCGAAGACCTGAACCACACCGGCGCGCACAAGGTGAACAACACGATCGGCCAGGCGCTGCTGGCGCGGCGCATGGGCAAGCGGCGGGTGATCGCCGAGACCGGCGCCGGCCAGCACGGCGTTGCCACGGCGACGGTTTGCGCGCGCTACGGCATCGACTGCGTCGTCTACATGGGCAGCGAAGACGTGAAGCGGCAAAGCCCCAATGTCTACCGCATGCACCTGCTCGGCGCGCGCGTCGTGCCGGTCGAGTCGGGCAGCCGCACGCTGAAGGACGCGCTGAACGAAGCGATGCGCGACTGGGTGACGAACGTCGAGGACACGTTCTACATCATCGGCACCGTTGCCGGCCCGCACCCGTACCCGGCGATGGTGCGCGACTTCCAGCGCGTCGTCGGCGACGAGTGCCTCGTGCAGATGCCGCGCCAGATCGGCCGCGCCGGCGCGCAGCCCGACGCGGTCATCGCCTGCGTCGGCGGCGGCAGCAATGCGATGGGCATCTTCTATCCGTACATCGACGTCGCCGGCACGCGGCTGATCGGCGTCGAGGCCGGCGGCCAAGGCCTGGCCAGCGGCCGCCACGCGGCGTCGCTGACCGCCGGCAGCCCCGGCGTGCTGCACGGCAACCGCACCTATCTGCTGCAGGACG
>CBDUBX010000238.1:0-4262 GCA_965365495.1 uncultured Burkholderiales bacterium | reverse complement strand
GCCTTCTACTACAGCATGCGCACGGCGATCCTGCCGTTCCTGTTCATCTTCAACACGCAGCTGCTGCTGATCGGCATCGACAACGTCGCGCACCTGTTGCTGACGATCGTCTCGGCGGTTGTCGCGATGCTCGTCTTCGCGGCCGCAACGCAGAACTACTTCCTCGTCAAGTCGCGCTGGTACGAGTCGGTCGCGTTGCTGCTCGTCTGCTTGACGCTGTTCCGCCCCGGGATCGTCTGGGACCGCATCTTCCCGCCGTACGAGGACGCACCGGCGGAACGCTTCATGGAGCTCGTCGAAGCCGCGCCGGCCGACACGCGCAAACGCGTGTGGATCGAAGGCCAGAACATCGACGGCGACGACGTTCGCAAGGGCGTGCTGCTGCCGCTCGGCGCGCCCGGCAACGCGCGCGAGCGGCTGCGGCGCATCGGCCTGACCGTCGTACCGTTCGGTGGCCAGATGCAGATCGCGCAGGTGCAGTTCGGCTCGACGGCCGAGAAGCTCGGCCTCGAGCAGGGCTTCAACATCGCAAGCATCGAGCTACCCGCCGACCGTCCAGCCAAGGAATGGATGTTCATCCCGGCGCTGGCGCTGCTCGGCATCGTCGTCGCGCTGCAACTCGCGCGCGGCAAGCGCTCGCCGCCGATGCCGGCGCGTCCGGCGACGGCGTGATCGTCGCCGCGGCGTCGCTCGGCGCGGCGCCGCGGATCGCGCTGATCCACGCGCTCGCGCATTCGGTGGCGCCGATCAACGCCGCGCTCGCGGGGGCGTGGCCGGCGGCGCGGCGCATGAACCTGCTCGACGACAGCCTGTCGGTCGACGTCGCCGCCGGAGCGCCGCTCGACGCGGCGATGCAGCGCCGTTTCGACGCACTGGCCGACCACGCGGTCGCCAGCGGCGCCGCGGCGATCCTGTTCACTTGTTCGGCGTTCGGGCCGTGCATCGACACCGTCGCGCAGCGCCTCGCGCCGTTGCCGGTGCTGAAACCGAACGAGGCGATGGTCGACGATGCGGTCGCCACGGCACGTGCGAGCGGCCGCGGCGGCGCGCCGATCGGCCTGGTCGCGACGTTCGCGCCGACGCTCGCGTCGATGCCCGCCGAGTTCCCGAGCGGCACGCCGCTCGTCACCGCGCTGGCCGACGGCGCGCTCGCGGCGCTCGACGCCGGCGACGCGGCGACCCACGATGCGCGGTGCGCCGCCGCGGCGCGGCGCCTCGCCGACGCCGGTTGCGTCGTCGTCGCGCTGGCGCAGTTCAGCGCCGCACGCGCGGCACCTGCGGTGCGCGCGGCCACCGGGCTGCCGGTGCTGACGACGGTCGACAGTGCGGTGGCAAGGCTGCGCGAACGGCTCGCGGTGACCGCACCGCGCTGACCGCCCGGGCGGTCAGCCGCTCGCGGAGCCCGCCCGGTCCCGTTGAGCGGTCCGGTGTCGGCGGCGCCGCGTCGACACGCCGACCGCCCAGGTGTCGGGCGCGTCGCTCGGACCTGCCGAACCTTGGCGAAACCTCCGTCGCGCCGACCCGCCGAGCCCTCAGGCAAACGCGACGAACACGCCGAACCAGCGAGCGTCGTCGGTGTAGCAGCGAACGCGTTGCCAGCCGGCGCTGCGCAACTGCGCGGCGAATGCCGCCGCGTCCCACTTGTACGAGTTCTCGGTGTGAATGCGCTCGCCGCGCGCGAAGTGCCGCTCGCCGCCGGGCCAGCGGACCTCGACGTCGCGCTGCGCCTCCAGGTGCATCTCGACGCGCGATGCCCCGGCGTCGAAGCGCGCGACGTGCCGCCAGTCGGCGACGTCGAAGTCGCTGTCGAGCAGCCGGTTGGCGTGGCGCAGCAAGTTGCGGTTGAACGCCGCGGTGACGCCGAGCGCGTCGTCGTAGGCCGCCTGCATCACGGCTTCGTCCTTGCGCAGGTCGACGCCGATCAGCAGTGCGCCGCCGGCGGCGAGCTCGCGCGCCTCGCGCAGCAGCCGCAGCGCGTCGTCGGGCGCAAAGTTGCCGATGCTCGACCCCGGATAGAACACCACCGCCGGGCCGTCGACGACGCCGTCGGGCAGCGCCAGCCGCGCTGCGAAGTCGAGACCGACCCCGGTCATCGGCAGCGCCGGAAATCGCCGCTGCAGCGCCGCGAGCGACTGCTTCAGGTAGTCCTCCGAAATGTCGACCGCGACGTAGTGCGTGGGCTGCAGCACGTCGAACAGCCGCGCCGCCTTCGCGCCGTCGCCGGCGCCGAGGTCGACCAGCGCGTGGCCGTCGGGCAGCTCGCGCCGAACGTCGCGCGCGATGTCGGCCGCATGGCGCGACAGGATCGCCGCCTCGGTGCGTGTCGGGTAGTACTCGGGCAGCTCGGTGATCGCCGCGAACAGCGCCGAGCCGAGCGCGTCGTAGAAGAACTTCGGCGACAGTGCCGCCGGCTGCCGCGCGAGCCCGGCGGCGATCTCGGCGGCCGGGTCGACCGCGGCGACCGCGGGCGGCACCGAGACGAACCTCGGCGTCGCGGGGGGAGCCACGGCACGCGGCCGGTCGGCGAATAGGGGTCGGGCGGCGGGCATCGGCTCCTCGGCGGCGGTCGCGGCATCGGCCGGGCGGCCAACGGCCCGCCGAGGCAAGCCCCGCGCCCGACGGCGGGCGCAGTCAGACGTTCGCCGTGTAAGGCGCATGGCCAGCCCAACGGAAGATCGCCGGCTCGCCGCGCGCGGTCTTGGTCGACAGCGGCGCGCGTCGTCTTCACGCGGCGCGCGTCGAACGTTGTCGCGCGGCGCGCGTCAGCCTGGGTCGCGCGGCGCGGTCAGCCTTCGTCGCGCGCCAGCCGCAGGCCGCTGAACTGCCAGCGCGCGCCGGCAGGAAAGAAGTTGCGATAGCTCGCGCGGATGTGGCCCTGCGGCGTGGCGCACGAGCCGCCGCGCAGCACCGTCTGGTCGATCATGAACTTGCCGTTGTACTCGCCGACCGCGCCGTCCCACGCGGCGAATCCCGGGTACGCGAGGTAGCTGCTGGACGTCCATTCCCAGACGTCGCCGAACCACTGTTCGGCGCCGGCGCCGTCGCGCGGCGCGGCGCGCGGCCGCAACGCCGACGATTCGACGAAGTTGCCCGCGGCGATCGCCGCGGCCGCGTCGCGCGCCGCGATGTGTTCCCACTCGAATTCGGTCGGCAGCCGCAGGCGCAGGCCGTCGTGCGCGCTGCGCCAGCGCGCATAGGCGTCGGCTTCGTAGAGGCTGACGTGGCACACCGGCGCGTCGGGCTCGAGGTCGACGAGGCCGTCGAGCGTGAACTGCCGCCAAGCGGCGCCGTCGCGCCGCCAATGCAGCGGCGCGGTCACGCCTTCGGCGCGCACCCAGTCCCAGCCGGCGGCGAGCCACCAGCGGGGGTCGGCGTAGCCGCCGTCGTCGACGAAAGCGCGCCACTCGCGCTGCGTGCACGGCCGCGCCGCGATCGCGAACGGCCGCAGCCAATGGCGGTGGCGCGGCCCTTCGTTGTCGAACCCGAAACCGCGGCCATCATGGCCGACGTCGACGAGGCCGCCGTCGCAGTCGATCCAGCGCGGCGGCGCGTTCGAAGCGGCGGCGTTCGGCGGCGCCGCCGCGTCGGCGCGCCGCACGCCGGCCGCCGCGCCGCGGTACGCCGGCGCCAGCGGGTTGCACGACAACAGGTGCAGCACGTCGGTCAGCAGCAGCTCCTGGTGCTGCTGCTCGTGCTGCAGGCCGAGCTCGACGAGCGCGAGCATCTCGGCGTCGGCATCGGCGTCGGCACGGTCAAGCAGCGCGAGCACGCGCTCGTCGACCGCGCGACGCCACGCGCGCACCTCGGCCAGCGACGGCCGTGTGACGAGACCGCGGCGCGGCCGCGGAAACTGCTCGCCGACGCCGTTGTAGTAGCTGTTGTAGAGCACGCGGTAGGCCGCGTGGTGCGGACGGAAGTCCGGCTCGTAGCGCTCGAGGACGAAGGTCTCGAAGAACCACGTGACGTGTGCCAGGTGCCACTTGGCCGGGCTCGCGTCGGGCATGCTCTGCGCCTGCGCGTCGGCTTCGGACAGCGGCGCGGCCAGCGCCAGCGTCTGCGCGCGGATCGCCGCGTAGCGCGCGCTCAACAACGACGCCGGCGGCGAGGCAGCGGCGGCAGCGTGCGGCAAGAAGTCGGCCCTGTCGCCCATCGGCGCGTCCATCCGGTTCGTGGCAGAGCGACGCCGCGGCAAGCGGCGCACCCAGCCCCGAGATCGGCGACCGGCATTCGGCCACAGCGGGATCGCGCAGCCGCTGCGGCGG
>CBDUBX010000237.1:0-4286 GCA_965365495.1 uncultured Burkholderiales bacterium | reverse complement strand
CGCCGACCTCGTCGTCGTCAACCACCACCTGTTCTTCGCCGACGTCGCGCTGCGCGACAGCGGCGTCGCCGAGCTGTTGCCGACGGTCGATGCCGCGGTTTTCGACGAGGCGCACCAGCTCGTCGACGCGGCACTGCCGTTCCTCGCGACGACGCTCGCGACCGCGCAGGCGGTCGAGCTCGGCCGCGACGCGCTGGCCGCCGGCTGGCAGCACGCGCGGGGACTGCGGCCGTGGGCCGAGCTGCAGGCGGCAGTCGAACGCGCGGCGCGCGAACTGCGGTTGGCCGTCGGCGGCGATTCGAAGGGCGGCGCCCGTCTGCGCTGGGACAGCGACGATGCGGCGCGCGACGCGGCGCTGGCCGCGCTCGGCGCCGCGGCCCGCGCGCTCGGCGATGCGGTCGACGCGGTCGCCGAGACCGCTCCCGACTTTGCGCGGCTCGGCGAACGCGCGCGCGCTCTCGCCGCGCTGGCGCAGCGTTTCTGCGCCCCGCCCGAATCCGGCCGCGTGCGCTGGATCGACGTGTCGCCGCAGCAGGCGCGGCTCGTCGAGTCGCCGCTCGACGTGCGGCGCGAACTGACCGAGCAGCGCGGGCGCGGCGTCAAGGCGTGGATCTTCACGTCGGCGACGCTCGGCGACGACGACGCGTTGACGTGGTTCGCGGCGCGTACCGGGCTCGAAGACGCGGCCACGCTGCGCGTCGGCAGTCCGTTCGACTATGCGACGCAGGCGCGCGGCTGGGTGCCGCGTTCACTGCCGCTGCCCAACTCGCCCGGCCACGCGGCGGCGGTCGGCGCGCTCGCGGCACGGCTCGCCGCCGCGCTCGGCGGCCGCACGTTCGTGTTGACGACGACCCTGCGCGCGCTGGCGCCGATCGCGCGAGCGGTCGCCGACGACCCCGCGGCGCGCGACCTGACGGTGCTGGTGCAGGGCAGCGAGCCGCGGCGCGCGCTGCTGCAGCGCTACGGCGACGGCCGCGGCGTTGTCCTCGTCGGCTCACAGAGCTTCTGGGAAGGCATCGACCTGCGCGGCGACGCGCTGCAGTGCGTCGTGATCGACAAGCTGCCGTTTCCGCCGCCCGGCGACCCGCTTGTCGATGCGCGCGTTCGCCAGCTGCGAGAACAAGGCGCCGACCCGTTCGCCGACCACTTCGTCGCCGAAGCGGCGGTGTCGCTGAAGCAGGGCGCCGGGCGGCTGATCCGCAGCGAGACCGACCGCGGTCTGCTCGTCGTTGCCGACGCGCGGCTGCACCGGATGGGCTACGCGCGGCGGCTGCTGGCGGCGCTACCGCCGCTGAGGTGGCTCGACGACGAACGCCAGGCGTGCGACTGGCTCGCCGAGCTCGCGGCCGACCACTGACGCCGCGACGCGCCGCCTACCAGAACCGCCACCACGGCTTCGCCCGCGACGCGACCGCGCCGCCGCTGCCGCCGACGTAACGGCTGTCGGGGAAGTTCTGGCGCAGCACGCGCTCGGCGTCGTCACGCAGCTGCGGCAGCTCGAGCTTGTCGTAGCTCTGCATCATCAGGTACAGCGCTTCCTCGGTCGCCGGCGACCGCTGAAACTCGGTGACCGCGTTCTTCGCGCGGTTGGCCGCCGCGACGTAGGCGCCGCGGTTGTAGTAGTAGCGCGCGACGTGGACCTCGTAGGCCGCCAGCGAGTTGACGATGTAGGCCATCCGCTGGCGCGCATCGACGCTGTAGCGCGACTGCGGGAACTGGTCGACGAGCTGCTTGAACGCCTGGAACGCGTCGCGCGCCGCGCGCTGGTCGCGCTCGGAAAGGTCCTGCCGGGCCAGCCGGCCGAGCAGCCCGAGGTCGTCGTTGAAGTTGATCACGCCGCGCAGGTACAGCGCGTAGTCGAGCGCCGGGCTCGACGGATTGAGCTTGATGAAGCGCTCGACCGACGTCAGCGCCGCGGCGCGCTCGCCGGTGCGCCAGTTCAGGTAGGCGGCTTCGAGCAGCGCCTGCTGCGCGAGCAGCGTGCCGGCGGCCAGGCCCTCGACGCGCTCGAGCGACTTGATCGCGCGTTCGTAGCTGCCCGCGTCGATGTCGTCGCGGGCCTCTTTGTACAATCGCTCGGCCGTCGTCGACGCGCTTTCGTCCTTGCGATCACTGGCGCAGCCGCCGATCTGCAGCAGCGCCGCCAGCAACAGCCAATGCGCAGCGCGCCGGATCGGGGGGACGGTCATCGAAGGCGGTGCGGTGACGACGAAAGGCGCGGATTATAGGCAGCCGACCCTTGCCGACCCGGGCGGCAAAGCGGCCGCGATCACCGCGTCCGACAACCCGCCGGCCCCCGTCGACGTCGAGTTGCGCGAGCGCGTCGTCGCGTCCGACGACCCGCCGGCCCCCGTCGATGTCGAGCTGCGCGAGCACATCGTCGCGCCCGGCGAGCACGGCCAGCGGCTCGACCGCGTCGTCGTCGCGGCCGCTCCCGAGTTCTCCCGCCGCCACCTGCAAGGGCTGATCGAGCGCGGCCACGTGCGCGTCGACGGCGCGCCGCAGACGACGCCGTCGCGCCGCGTCCGCGTCGCGCAAACGCTGGCGATCGCGCTCGTTCCGACCGACGAGACGCTGGCGTTCCGACCGCAGCCGATCGCGCTTGCCGTCGTCTACGAGGACGACGACGTGCTCGTCGTCGACAAGCCCGCCGGACTCGTCGTCCACCCTGCCGCGGGCAACTGGCAGGGCACGCTGCTCAACGGCCTGCTCGCGCGCGACCCGCGCGCCGCGGCGCTGCCGCGCGCCGGGATCGTCCACCGGCTCGACAAGGACACGTCGGGGTTGATCGTCGTCGGCCGCACGCCGCCTGCGGTGACCACGCTGACGCGGGCAATCGCCGCGCGCGACGTGCACCGGCGCTACGTCGCGCTGGTCCACGGCGTGCCGGCCGAGCGCGCGTTCGACGTCGACGCGCCGATCGGCCGCGACCCGCGCAGCCGCGTGCGGATGGCAGTGACCGGCGGCGGCAAGCCGGCGCGGACGAGCGTCGAGCGCATCGGCACGAACGGCGCCATCGCCGCGCTGAGTTGCACGCTGCACAGCGGCCGTACGCACCAGATCCGCGTGCACCTCGCGCACGTCGGCCACCCGATCGTCGGCGACACGGTCTACGGCGGCCGCCCGGCGCTCGGGATGCAGCGCCAGGCGCTGCACGCGGTCGAGTTGCGCCTGGCGCATCCGGTCACCGGGCGGCCGCTGGCGTTCACGAGCGCTCTGCCGAGCGACCTCGCCGCAGCATGCGCGGCGATCGGCGCCGCGCCGGTCTCGCCGGACCGCCCGGTCTGATCCGGCGCCGCCGCGGCGGCGTTATCGGCTGCGGCGCGCCGCTACAATCGCCGCACTCGCGCACCGCGCCGCCGGCTCCGTTCGGTATTCGCGCCGGTCGAGACCACGCTACCGCCGCCGGCGAATGACGCCGGGCCGTGCGGACACTGCGCAACCCGCCGCGTTGAGCGCCAGAGGCGCCGCCGCGGCCCGTAGCCCCGGCACCGCTGTTCGCGCTGCCCCCACGCCAGGCATGACGCCATCCGACGCCAAGCGGGTCATCGAAACCGCGCTGATCTGCACGCCGGCGCCGCTGTCGCTGCGCGATCTGGCGGCGCTGTTCGAAGACGCCTACGACGCCACGGACTTGCGGGCGTGGCTCGACGAGCTCGCCGCCGACTGGCGCGACCGCGGCGTCGAGCTCGTCGCCGTCGCCGACGGCTGGCGCTTCCAGAGCCGCGCCGAGATGCGCCACTGGCTCGACCGTCTGAACCCCGAGAAGCCGCCGAAGTACTCGCGCGCCGCGCTCGAAACGCTGGCGATCGTCGCCTACCGCCAGCCGGTGACCCGCGGTGACATCGAGGACATCCGCGGCGTCACCGTGTCGAGCCCGATCGTCAAGCAGCTCGAAGAGCGCGGCTGGATCGAGGCGATCGGCCACCGCGACTCGCCGGGCCGCCCGGCGCTGTACGCGACGACGCGGCAGTTCCTCGACGACCTCGGTCTCGCCGGGCTCGACGACCTGCCGCCGATCGACGCGCTCGCCGCGGAGCTGCCGGTCGCCGCCGACGCAGGCAAGCAGGCGACGCTGCCGCTGGCCGGCGAAGCGCCGCCCGAGCCAACTGGCGAACGCGCGCCGGCGCCGCCGGCGGATGCCGATGCCGCCGCCCGAGCGGCCGGCGACGGCGACGACGTTGCGAACATGCGCGTACCGCCGCCGCTCGCCGGCGCGCCGTTGTCGCCGGCTGCCAACCTCGAACCCGATACCGTCTCGACGACGTCCGTGAATGAACCCAGCT
>CBDUBX010000236.1:0-4300 GCA_965365495.1 uncultured Burkholderiales bacterium | reverse complement strand
GCGAGCAGGGATTTTTTCATTGCGACTATCTCCTAGGTTGAACAAGAGGTCCCGATCGGGAAAGGCAACCCGGCAAGGGGCTGATCAGGCCAACCTCCGCTGCGGAAGTTGACGGTATTGCACCAGACCCCTTCGCCGGTTGCCAAGGCTTGACCCCCAATTGGCCGGCCGTTGTTGCCTGACAGCAACGCGTGCGCCGGCCTCGGGCAAGTGAAGCGATGCGCTATTCTGCCTGCGCCATGAACACGACCGACCGCGTCCTCGCGCGCCTGGACAACGCGCTGCGCACGCTGAGCGGCGCGGTGCACGCCGCGCGGCCCAATCCCGCCGGCCCGATGCTCGGCGACGACCTGACCGACGACGAACGGCGCACCGCCGGCGCGCTGATGCGCGTGAACCACGTCGGCGAGGTCTGCGCACAGGCCCTGTACCAGGCGCAGGCGCTGACCGCGCGCACCGACGAACTGCGCCGCCAGATGGACCGCGCGTCGCGCGAGGAAACCGACCATCTGGCGTGGACCCAGGACCGCCTCGTCGAGCTCGGCGACCGGCCGAGCCTGCTGAACCCGCTGTGGTACGCGGGAGCGTTCGGCTTCGGGCTGATCGCCGGCCGGCTCGGCGACGGCGCGAGCCTCGGCTTCGTCGTCGAGACCGAGCGCCAGGTCGAGGAGCACCTGGCCGGCCACCTCGACCGGCTGCCGGCGCGCGATGCGCGGTCGCGGGCGATCGTCGCCGCGATGAAGGACGACGAACGGCGCCACGCCGACGAGGCGACGCACGCCGGCGGCCACCCGCTGCCGGCGCCGGTGCGCTGGCTGATGCGCGGCGCGGCGCGGGTGATGACGACGACGGCCTACCGCATCTGACCCGCGCCGGTTCCGCTGCCCCGCGCGCGGCGGGCGATGGCCGGGGTGACGTCAGTGCGGCGCGCTTCGGCCCACGGTGGGACCGCCGTCGCGCCTGTCGCGCCCGGGCGGTCGTCGCCGCGGCCGCCGCGACCAACACTGCCGCGGGCGGCGCAGCGAACCCGTCGCCTACGCGCCGCTTTGCCGTCGCCGCCGATCCGCTCCCCGCGCCCTTCACTTGTCGCCGTTGCTGCCCCCGGCGACGTCGACGACCTCGTGGCTGACGCTGATCTGCGCGGTCTTGCCGAGCATCACCGTCGCCGAGCAATAGCGGTCGTGCGACAGCGCGATCGCACGCTCGACTGCCGCCGGCGGCAGTGCGCGGCCGGTGACGACGAAGTGCAGCCGGATGCGCTCGAAGACCTTCGGGTCGGTGGCGGCGCGGTCGGCGTCGACCTTTACGCGGCAGCCGCGCACGTCGTGCCGGCCGCGCTTGAGGATCAGCACGACGTCGTAGGCGGCGCACGCGCCGGCGCCGGCCAGCAGCGTTTCCATCGGCCGGGGCGCCAGGTTGCGGCCGCCGCCGTCGGGCGCGCCGTCCATCGTCAGCAAGTGGCCGCTGCCGGTCTCGGCGACGAAGGCCATACCGGTGCCGGGCAGCCAGTCGATGATGCATTCCATGGTGCATTCGCCCCTTCGTGGCGCGGCTGTTGGGCCGGCGCTTCATTCGAGTCGCGACCCTAGCGAAATGCGCGCTGCGACGCAGCGATCGCGCCGGGGTCGGGTTTAGACTGAATCGCAATGGTGCGGCTCGCGGCGCCGGGTGGCCGGCCCGCAACGCACCTTTCGATTGTCTCCTCCACCTCCACAACGGTGGATTGAGCCCGGGGCTTCCCAGCCCCGGGCTTTTTTTCTCGGGCCGCGCAACAGCGGTTGACGTCGCCCGAGCCTGGCTCGACCCTGCAAGCAGCGCCCGTATGATCCGCGGCCCTCACGCCGCCACGCGCGTCTCTCACGCATGGGTTGGCGCCCCGCGGCGACATGCGCCCTTCAACGAAGCCCCCGCCCCCGACCCCGACCCCGAAAGCCGGCGCTGCGGGGCTGCCGCCGCCGCGCGAACTCGGCCCGGCGGCGCGGCGCATCGCAAGCGCCTACCTGCCGCGGATCCTTACCGCGCGCGTCTACGACGTCGCGCGCGAGACGCCGCTCGACGCCGCGCCGAACCTGTCGCGGCGGCTGCGCAACCAGGTGCTGCTCAAGCGCGAAGACCAGCAGCCGGTGTTCAGCTTCAAGCTGCGCGGCGCGTACAACAAGATGGCGCACCTCGACGCCGCGGCGCTGGCGCGCGGCGTGATCTGCGCATCGGCCGGCAACCACGCGCAAGGCGTCGCGCTGGCCGCGCGCCGGCTCGGCAGCCGCGCGCGGATCGTGATGCCGGTGACGACGCCGCGCGTCAAGGTCGACGCCGTCGCCTCGCTCGGCGGCGACGTTGTGCTGCACGGCGACAGCTATTCCGACGCCCACGCGCACGCCACCGAGCTGCAGCGTGAGCACGGGCTGACCTTCGTCCACCCGTTCGACGACCCGCACGTCGTCGCCGGCCAGGGCACGGTCGCGATGGAGATGCTGCGCCAGCACGCCGGACCGCTCGACGCGATCTTCGTCGCCGTCGGCGGCGGCGGGCTCGTCTCGGGCGTCGCCGCCTACGTCAAGGCGCTGCGGCCCGACGTGCGCGTCGTCGCGGTGCAGTCGACCGATTCGGACGCGATGCTGCGCTCGGTTCGCGCCGGTCGCCGCGTGCGCCTGACCGACGTCGGGCTGTTCTCCGACGGCACCGCGGTCAAGCAGGTCGGCGCCGAGACGCTGCGCGTCACGCGCGCGCTCGTCGACGACTTTGTCGTCGTCGACACCGACGCGGTGTGCGCGGCGATCAAGGACGTGTTCGAGGACACGCGCAGTGTCCTCGAGCCCGCCGGCGCGCTCGGCGTCGCGGCGATCAAGCAGTACGTCGCCACGCACCGCGTCGAAGGCTGCACGTTCGCGGCGATCACCTGCGGCGCGAACATGAACTTCGACCGGCTGCGCTTCGTCGCCGAACGCGCCGAGTTCGGCGAGCAGCGCGAAGCGCTGTTCGCGGTGACGATCCCCGAGCAGCGCGGCAGCTTCCGCCGCCTGTGCGAGCTGATCGGCCCGCGCGCGGTGACCGAGTTCAACTACCGCATCTCGGACGCCGACGCCGCGCACGTCTTCGTCGGTCTGGCGATCCGCGAACGCGACGAGGCGGCGCGGATCGCGCGCCAGTTCGCACGCCACGGGTACGCCAGTGTCGACCTCAGCGACGACGAGCTCGCCAAGGAGCACGCGCGGCACATGGTCGGCGGCCGCAGCGCGCTGGCGTGCGACGAGCGGCTGCTGCGCTTTCGCTTTCCCGAGCGGCCCGGCGCGCTGATGCGCTTTCTCGCGGCGCTGCACCCGGAGTGGAACATCAGCCTGTTCCACTACCGCAACCAAGGCGCCGACGAAGGCCGCGTGCTCGTCGGCGTGCAGGTGCCGGCCGGCGACGACGCGGCGTTCGCCGACTTCCTCGAGAACCTCGCCTACCCGTACGTCGACGAGACCGCGAGCCCCGTCGCCGCGCTGTTCCTGCGCTGACGCGCGCGGCGGCGACGTTCTGCGTCGCTACACTGAACCGATGGCCGCGTCCCGCTCGCTCGTCGCCCCGACTTCGAACCCGGCGCTCGAAGCGGCGCTGCGCGACAAGCTGCAGCGGCGCAACGAGGCCGGCGGCAGCCTCGGCGAGCTGGAGCCGCTGGCGATCCGCCTCGGGCTGATGCAGGACACGCTGAAGCCGCGGCTCGAGCACCCGCAGTTGCTCGTCTTCGCCGCCGACCACGGCCTTGCGGTCGACGGCATCGACGGCCCGGTCGGCCTCGGCGGCGCGGCCGCGCGCACGACGCACGACACGGTGCGGATGCTGCTCGCCAACGAGCTGCCGCTGACCGTGTTCGCACGGTCGCAGCAGATCGCGCTGACCGTCGTCGACTGCGGCGTCGCCGTCGGCCTCGCGCCGCACGAGCGGCTGTTGATGCGCAAGATCGCGCACGGCACGCGCAACGCGCGCGTCGGCCCGGCGATGAGCCTCGAGCAGGCGCACGCCGGAATGCGCGCCGGCATGGAGATCGGCGACAAGCTCTCCGGCAACGCGACGCTGCTCGCCGGCGTCGGCGTCGGCGCCGGCGAGAGCGCGGCGCTGATCCTGTCGCGGCTCACCGACAGTGCGCTGCGCGACCTCGTCGTCAGCGGCCCGAACATGGACGACGGCGAATTCGCGCACCGCATGGTCGTGCTGCAGGGCGCGCACGGCCGCCACCGCGACGTCGTCGAGCCGGTCGAGGTGCTCGCGGCGTTCGGCGGCTTCGAGGTCGCGGTGATGGTCGGCGTGATCCTGATGGCGG
>CBDUBX010000235.1:0-4372 GCA_965365495.1 uncultured Burkholderiales bacterium | reverse complement strand
CGCGGCCGCGCTCGCGGCCGAGCATCTCGCGCAGCTGGCGCTGCAGGTACAGCCGACGCTCGCAGCCGGCGTCGCACGCTGCGTCGCCGACGACCGCAAGCAGCCATTGGCCGCGCAGCGACGCCGCGTCGACCCGCGCGCCGTCGAGCGTGTGCAGCGCCAGCGGCGGGAGGCTGCGCGTCGGCACGATCAGCGTCGAATAGTTGGTGCGGGCCTCGGGGCGGACGAAGAAGTAGGCGACGTACGACGCGACGACCGGCAGCGCGCACACCGCCAATACCGCGAGCATCTTCAGCCGGCCGGCGACGGTGCGCCGGCCCGCCGCCTGCGCCGCGTCGCGCAGGTCGGGCGCGGCGACGTCGTGGACCGTCAACGCCAACGGCTCAGCGTGCGACGCGACGGCGGGGGCGGACGATCCGGAACCAGGCATAGAAGATGACGGTCAGCGCCGACAGCGCGAACCACTGGAAGGCGTAGCCGTGGTGCTTGGCCACGCCGCTGTCGGGGCGCGGCCAGCGGCGTTGCAGGCCGTCGCCGGCGTTGGCCGGGCCGTCGTGCTCGACGATCGCGAGCGGCCGCAGCGCCAGCTGCCATTCGCGCGCCGAATCGGCGAGGTCGAGATTTTGCCGGATCGGCCCCGACGCGGCGGCGCCGAACTCGAACAGCCGCGACGGCGCGTCGACGACGTGGCCGTGGACGCGGACGTCGCCGCGCGGCGGCGGCGGCAGCGCAATCCGCGCGCGGTCGTCGTTGTCGCGCGCGACGAAGCCGCGTTGCACGGCGACGGCGCTGCCGTCGGCGAGCAGCAGCGGCGTGACGACGAAGAAGCCGACGCGGCCATCCATCTGCCGGTTGTCGAGATAGACGGTGCGGTCGGCGAGCCAGCGTCCATCGACGGCGGCGTGGCGGTGGCGCTGCGCGGCGACCACGGCCGCGTCGGCGCCGACCGGCGCGAGCTCGGCCGCGGCCAACGGCGGCCGTCCCCCGCGTTCGACGATCGCCGCCTGCAACGCGGTTTTCTGCGCCGCGCGGTCGAGCTGCCAGAACCCGAGCCCAGCGGTCGTCGCCGTCACCGCGACGGCGGCGAGCGCCGCAGTCCATTCGCGGGCGCGCGGCGTCATCGACGATGCCGAACGCCACGCGCGGCGCCGGCGCGGCGCCGATAATCGCCGCCGATGAAGGGGCTGATCGTCGCGATGCTGGTGGCGGTGCTCGGCGCATTGGCCGGCGCGGGCTTCTTCATGCTGCACCGCTCGCAACCCGGCGACGAGCGCGGACGGCGCATGGCGCGCGCGCTGGCGCTGCGCGTGGCGCTGTCGGTGACGCTGTTCGTCGTCATCCTGCTGAGCTGGAAGCTGGGTTGGATCCGCCCCGGCGGCGTGCCCGCCGGGGCGTAAGCCGCTGCGGCGCGACCGCGCGCCGCGCAGCCGACGGGCGGCGCCGCTCGGGCTACAGCCAGTAGACGAGCACGTACAGCCCGAGCCAGACGACGTCGACGAAGTGCCAGTACCACGCCGCGCCTTCGAAGCCGAAATGGCGCTCGGGCGTGAAGTGGCCCTTCATCAGCCGCAGCGTGATGAAGACCAGCATCAGCATGCCGACGAACACGTGGAAGCCGTGGAAGCCGGTCAGCATGAAGAACGTCGAGCCGAAGATCCCCGAGCTGAGCTTGAGGTTCAGGTCGGTGTAGGCGTGGAAGTACTCGTAGGCCTGCACGCAGAGGAACGTCGCGCCGAGTGCGACGGTGATCCACATCCAGAAGACCGTCTTCGCGCGGCGGCCGGCGATCAGCGCGTGGTGGGCGATCGTCAGCGTCACCCCCGACGTCAGCAGCAGCGCGGTGTTGATCGTCGGCAGCGGCCACGGGCCCATCGTCGTGAACGGCTCGACGGTGCCTGCCGGCGACGCGGTGATGCCGGGGCCGGCGCTCGGCCACACCGCCTTGAAGTCGGGCCACAGCAATTGGTGGTCGAGGTTGCCGAGCATCGGCAGCGCGTAGGCGCGCGCCCAGTACAGCGCGCCGAAGAACGCCGCGAAGAACATCACCTCGCTGAAGATGAACCAGCTCATGCTCCAGCGGAACGACACGTCGATGCGCTGCGAATACAGCCCGTTCTCGCTCTCGCCGATCGCCTCGCCGAACCACTGGAACAGCACCGTCAGCCAGACGACGAACCCGGCGAGCACGACCCACGCGCCCCAGCCGGCGCCGTTGATCCACTGCGACGCGCCGAGGATCACGAGGAACAGCCCGGCGGCGACGAGCACCGGGTGGCGCGACGGCGCCGGGACGAAGTAGTACGGCGCGGCGCCGGCGGCGTGGGGGGCGGACATTCGGGCTCTCTCCGTGGATCTCGAGGGATGCGTTGCGAGGTTCAGACCGCGACGCCGCTGGCAACGACCCAGCGTACGAGCAGCCACAGGCCGACGACGAACACCGCGGCGAGCACGACGCCGGTGACGACGACGTGCACGGGGTTCAGCTTCTGCACGTCGACGGCGTGGTCGGCCGAGCGGCGCACGCCGAAGAACGACCACGCCACGGCGCGCACGGTCTGCGCCAGCGACGATGGTCGCGACCCACCGAAGCGCGGCATGGCGCGGTCGTCGTCTGCCGTCATGCCGGCGCCGCCGGCACCTTGCCGCCGACTTCGAAAAACGTATAGGACAGCGTGATCGTCGTCACGTCGCGCGGCAGCTTCGGGTCGATCACGAACACCACCGGCCAGCGCTTGGACTCGCCGGGGCTCAACGTGTATTCGGTGAAGCAGAAGCATTCGAGCTTGCTGAAGTGCGCCGCGGCCTGCATCGGCGCGTAGCTGGCGATCGCCTGCGCCGCCATCGTCCGCGGCTGGACGTTGGTGAAGTCGTACATCACCGTCGCGACCTCGCCGGGGTGCACCTGGATCGATCGCTGCTCAGGCGCGAAGCGCCACGGCCCGCGCACGTTGGCGTCGAACTCGATCGTCACGGTGCGCGAACGGTCGACCTGGGTGTTCGCCGGCGCGTCGGGGCGGCTCCAGCTGCCGCTGGCGATGCGCCGCTCGGCCAGCGACAGCACGTTGATGCCGAGCGCGTCGCAGATCGCGCGGTACATCGGCACCAGCGCCCAGCCGAACGCGAACATCACGGCGACGACGACGACGAGCCGCGCCAGCAGGCGGCGGTCGCGCGGCAGCAGGCGGCGGCTCGCGATCATGCGGTCACGCGCACACGCGACTCAACCGCCGACGAAGACGATCTTCGCGACGAAGCCGAGCGCGAACACCGCCGCCGCCGACGCGAGAATCAGCGCCAAGCGGACGTTGGCCCTGCGCTGGCGATCGTCGACCATGGCGGCGGCGCTTTCGCAGCGGTCAGCCGACGACGCGCGTCGCGCTGGCGTCGAGCTTGGGCGGCGTCTCGAACGTGTGCCACGGCGCCGGCGACGGCACTTCCCATTCGAGCCCTTCGGCGCCGTCCCACGGCTTCTGCGGCGCCGGCGCACCCTGCCCGCGCATCATCGGCAGCACGACGGCGACGAAGAAGTACACCTGCATCAGGCCGAAGCCGAAAGCGCCGATCGACGCCACCATGTTGAAGTCGGCGAACTGCATCGGGTAGTCGGCGTAGCGCCGCGGCATCCCGGCCAGGCCGAGGAAGTGCATCGGGAAGAAGGTCAGGTTGAAGAAGATCAGCGACCCCCAGAAGTGGATCTTGCCGCGCGTCTCGTCGTACATCACGCCGGTCCACTTCGGTCCCCAGTAGTAGACGCCGGCGAACAGCGCGTACAGCGACCCGGCGACGAGGACGTAGTGGAAGTGGGCGACGACGTAATAGGTGTCCTGCAGCTGGATGTCGATCGGCGCCATCGCCAGGATCAGCCCGGTGAAGCCGCCGATCGAGAACACGAACAGGAAGCCGACGGCGAACAGCATCGGCGTCTCGAAGGTCATCGACCCGCGCCACATCGTCGCCACCCAGTTGAAGATTTTCACGCCGGTGGGCACCGCGATCAACATCGTCGCGTACATGAAGAACAGCTGCCCGGTCACCGGCATGCCGGTGGTGTACATGTGGTGCGCCCAGACGATGAACGACAGGATCGCGATCGACGCCGTGGCGTAGACCATCGACGTGTAGCCGAACAGCCGCTTGCGCGCGAACGCCGGGATGATCTGGCTGACGATGCCGAACGCCGGCAGGATCATGATGTAGACCTCGGGGTGACCGAAGAACCAGAAGATGTGCTGGTACATCACTGGGTCGCCGCCGCCGGCGGGGTTGAAGAAGCTGGTGCCGAAGTGGCGGTCGGTCAGCGTCATCGTGATCGCGCCGGCGAGCACCGGCATCACCGCGATCAGCAGGTAGGCGGTGATCAGCCAGGTCCAGC
>CBDUBX010000234.1:0-4382 GCA_965365495.1 uncultured Burkholderiales bacterium | reverse complement strand
CCGTCGATGCGGTCGCGCAGCAGCCACAGGTTGATGTGGTCGAGCGCGAACGGCAGCCGCATCCGCAGCCAGCGCACGCCGTCGGCGACGTCGAACGCGGCGCCGACGTCGGGGCGGGCGTCGCCGAACGGGTAGTGCAGCGGTTCGTGGCGGTCGGCAGGGGGCGGCATCGTCGCGGCGCGGCGGTCGCGCGTGAGCAGGGAAGCGCACGGCGCGCTGCCAGTCAGTCTATCGAGGGCGTTCCGCTAGCATCCCGCGGCATCGCGCGCGCCGCCTGCAAGGAACCTGCATGAACCTGCCCGGCCTCGACTTCCAGCTAGGGCCCGACGTCGACGCGCTGCGCGACGCGGTGCGCGACTTCGCGGTGCGCGAGATCGCGCCGCTCGCCGCCGAGGCCGACGCGACCGACCAGTTCCCGATGGCGCTGTGGCGCAAGCTCGGCGAGCTCGGCGTGCTCGGCATCACCGTCGGCGACGAGTACGGCGGCGCCGGACTCGGCTACGTCGCGCACATGGTGGCGATGGAGGAGATCAGCCGCGCGAGCGCGTCGATCGGCCTGAGCTACGGCGCGCACAGCAACCTGTGCGTCAACCAGATCCACCGCAACGGCAGCGCGGCGCAGAAGGCGAAGTACCTGCCCCGGCTTGTGTCGGGCGAGCACGTCGGCGCGCTCGCGATGAGCGAAGCCGGCGCCGGCAGCGACGTGATGGGGATGAAGCTGCGCGCCGTCGCGCGCGACGGCGGCTGGGTGCTCGACGGCACGAAGATGTGGATCACCAACGGCCCCGACGCCGACGTGATGGTCGTCTACGCGAAGACCCAGCCCGAGCTCGGCGCGCGCGGCGTCACCGCTTTCATCGTCGAGAAGGGGATGCGCGGGTTCTCCACCGCGCAGAAGCTGGACAAGCTCGGCATGCGCGGGTCGCACACCGGCGAAATGGTGTTCGACGGCGTCGAGGTCGGCCCCGACCACGTGCTCGGCGCGGTCGACGGCGGCGCCAAGGTGTTGATGAGCGGTCTGGACTACGAGCGCGCGGTGCTCGCCGCCGGCCCGGTCGGCATCATGCAGGCGGTGATGGACCACGTCGTGCCGTACGTCCACGACCGCAAGCAGTTCGGCCAGAGCATCGGCGAGTTCCAGCTGATCCAGGCCAAGGTCGCCGACCTGTACACGGTGCTGCAGGCCGCGCGCGCGTTCTGCTACACGGTTGGCAAGAACCTCGACGCGCTCGGCAGCGACCACGTGCGCCGCGTGCGCAAGGACTGCGCCGCGGTGATCCTGTGGTGCGCCGAGCGCGCGACGTGGATGGCCGGCGAGGGCATCCAGATCTTCGGCGGCAACGGCTACATCAACGACTACCCGCTCGGCCGCCTGTGGCGCGACGCCAAGCTCTACGAAATCGGGGCGGGGACGTCGGAGATCCGAAGAATGCTGATCGGGAGAGAACTGTATGCAGAGACGCACTGACCAGCGGGGCCCCCGATTCGGCGAGGCTCACATCCGCGCAGCGGATGTGAAGGCGCAACGCGCCGGCCGGAGCCAAATCGGGGCGGGGACGAGCGAAATCCGCCGGATGTTGATCGGCCGCGAGCTGTACACCGAAACCAGCTGACGACGCTCCGGGAACGAACGATGACCACCGACCGCGACCTCGACGACCTGTTCGCCAGCAACCGACGCTGGGCGGCCGACGTGTGCCGCCGCGACAGCGGCTTCTTCACGCGGCTGCAAGCGCAGCAGGCGCCGAAGTATCTGTGGATCGGCTGCGCCGACAGCCGCGTGCCGGCCAACGAGATCCTCGGGCTCTTGCCTGGCGACGTGTTCGTCCACCGCAACGTCGCCAACGTCGTCGTCCACAGCGACCTCAACGCGCTGTCGGTCGTGCAGTTCGCGATCGACCAGCTGAAGGTCCGTCACATCATGGTCGTCGGCCACTACGGCTGCGGCGGCGTGACCGCGGCGCTGACCAACCAGCGCGTCGGCCTGGTCGACAACTGGCTGCGCCACGTGCAGGACGTGCGCAACAAGCACCGCGCTTTCCTCGACCGGCTGGCCGACGACGACGCCCGCGTGCAGGCGCTGTGCGAGCTGAACGTGCTCGAGCAGGGGCTGAACGTCTGCGATTCGACGGTCGTTCGCGACGCGTGGGCGCGCGGCCAGTCGGTCGTCGTCCACGGCTGGGTCTACGGCCTGCACAACGGCCTGCTCGAAGACCTGCGGATGACGGCTGCGGGCCCAGGCGATGTCGGCCCGGCCTACGCCGCGGCGCTGGCCGCGCTGACCGCACGGCGATGTTCCCCCACCACCTGAGCGACGGGCGCGCGTTCGACGTCGCACGCGCGCTGGTCGACGGCTTCGACCGCCACTACCGGCTGTTCCGCGCCACGAGCGCGGCCGCGAAGGACCGCTTCGAGCGCGCCGACTGGCACGGTCAGCAGCACGCGCAACGATTGCGCATCGCGTTCTACGACCAGCGCGTCGACGAGGCGGTCGACCGGCTGCGTGCCGAGTTCGACGTCGACTCGATGTCGATGGACAGCTGGCAGCAGGCCAAGCTGCACTACATCGGCCTGTTGATCGACCACCACCAGCCCGAGCTCGCCGAGACCTTCTTCAACTCGGTCACTGCCAAGCTGCTGCACCGCAGCTATTTCAAGAACGACTTCATCTTCGTGCGCCCGGCGGTGTCGACCGAGTATCTCGAAGACGACGCCCCCGGCGCGACGCCGACGTTTCGCGCCTACTACCCGACGAAGGACGACCTGCGGCAGACGTGGCAGCGCATCGTCGACAACTTCCAGCTGGCGACGCCGTTCGAAGACCTGGCGCGCGACGCCGACCACGTCGTGCAGGCGATGCTGTCGGAGCTCGGTGGCTTCCGGCCGCGCGCCAACTTCCAGATCCAGGTGCTGTCGAGCCTGTTCTTCCGCAACAAGGCCGCCTACCTCGTCGGCAAGATCATCAACGGCTACGGCGTGACGCCGCTGGCGCTGCCGATCCTGCACACCGCCGGCGACCCCGGCGGCGGCAGCCGGCTCGTGATCGACGCCGCACTGTTCGGCGAGGACGAGCTGGCGATGATCTTCAGCTACGCGCGCGCCTACTTCATGGTCGACATGGAGGTGCCGAGCGCCTACGTCCAGTTTCTCGCGTCGCTGATGCCGAGCAAGCCGAAGTCGGAGATCTACAGCGCCCTGGGCCTGCAGAAGATGGGCAAGAACCTCTTCTACCGCGACTTCCTCGCGCACCTGCGCCACAGCAGCGATTCGTTCCGCATCGCGCCGGGCATCAAGGGCATGGTGATGCTGGTGTTCGACCTGCCGTCGTTCCCGTACGTCTTCAAGGTCATCAAGGACTTCTACCCGGCGCAGAAGGACACGACGCGCGAGCAGATCAAGGGCAAGTACCTGCTCGTCAAGCAGCACGACCGCGTCGGCCGCATGGCCGACACGCTCGAATACAGCAACGTCGCGTTCCCGCGCCACCGTTTCGAGGACGAGCTCGTCGCCGAGCTGAAGCACTATTGCCCGAGCCTGATCGAGGAAGACGACCGCGACGGCGAGAACGTGCTCGTGATCCGCCATGTCTACATCGAGCGGCGCATGGTGCCGCTGAACATCTACCTGCAGGACGCGTCGCCCGAGCAGATCGCCGCGGCCGTCGTCGAGTACGGCCACGCGATCAAGGACCTCGTCGCGGCCAACATCTTCCCCGGCGACATGCTGTGGAAGAACTTCGGCATCACGCGTCACGGCAAGGTCGTGTTCTACGACTACGACGAGATCGAGTACCTCACCGATTGCAACTTCCGCCGCGTTCCGGCGCCGCGCAACGACGAAGACGAGATGAGTGGCGAGGTCTGGTACTCGGTCGGCCCGAAGGACGTGTTCCCCGAGACCTTCGAGCCGTTTCTGCTCGGCAACCCGCACGTCCGCGAGGTCTTTCTCGCCCACCACGCCGACCTGCTCGATGCGGCGTTCTGGCAGCGCCACAAGGAGCGCATCCAGGGCGGGCACGTCTACGACGTGTTCCCCTACGACGCGGCCAAGCGGTTCTCGATGGCGGGTGGGCGACCCTGACCGTCGACCGCGGCGCGCCGGCGGTGTCGAGCCGCGATCGGCGCTGCACTAGGATCGAGTCGACGCGACACTGCAGGAGCCCCCGCATGGCCGACCCCGTCGTCATCGTCTCCGCCGCGCGCACGCCGATCGGCGGGCTGCTCGGCGACTTCGCGTCGCTCGCGGCGTGGCAGCTCGGCGCGGTGGCGGTGCGCGCGGCGGTCGAACGCGCCGGCGTGCCGCGCGACGCGGTCGACGAGGTGCTGCTCGGCAACGTGCTGCCGGCCGGGCAGGGGCAGGCGCCGGCGCGGCAGGCGATGCGC
>CBDUBX010000233.1:0-4405 GCA_965365495.1 uncultured Burkholderiales bacterium | reverse complement strand
GGTGCCGGCTCGGGCGGGCGACCGACCGCGTCGGCGACCGCAGCGCAGAGGTGGTCGAACGCCTCCGACGGCGCGTCGGGCGACCAGTCGACGAGGTCGGCGGCATGGACGCGGCGGAACTCGAGCGGGATCTTGACGCCGGGCTCGATCAGCGCGGGGACGAGGCGGCCCTTGTGCAGCGCGTCGGCGGCTTCGTTGCGCACCCACGACGATGCCGCCGACGCCTGCGACCACAACACGACGACGCAGCGCGCGTTGTTCAACGCCTGCTCGATGACGTCGTCGAACTGCCGCCCCGGCGGAATCGTCCGGTCCCACCACACGCCGAACCCGCGCTGCTGCAGCGCCGCGGCGACGCGCTTGGCGACGTTGCGGTCGGCGCTGGCGTAGCTGACGAAGACCTCGCTCATCGCGCAGGCTTGTAGCGCAGCGCGGCGGTCCGGACAATCGGGCGCGTCCGCCGGAAGCGGGTCGAGGTGGCGGCGGGCCAGGTCGAGAGCCTTACCCGAGTTCGCGCGGACCGTCGGGCCGCCTACTTGTGACGCCGCTTGCGCCCTTGCCGGGGGCCTGTACCGGCCATTCCCTCGCCCACCGCCGCCCAGCGCGCCATGACGTCCGCGTTTGCGCCCCCGCACCGATGATCGACCGCCGCCGTTTCATCGCCGCCACCGCGCTGCTCGCGCCGACGCTGGCGCGCCCGAGCGACGATGCCGAAGCCGCGCTGCGCGACGGAGGCGTCGCGGTCGTGCTGCGCCACGCGCGTGCGCCAGGCACGTTCGACCCGCCGAGGATGCGCCTCGGCGACTGCTCGACCCAGCGCAACCTCGACGACGAAGGCCGCACGCAGGCGCGGCGCATCGGCCAGTGGTTCGCCGCACGCCAGCTCGCGCCGGGCCATGTGCGGTCGAGCCCGTGGTGCCGCTGCGTCGACACTGCGACGCTCGCGTTCGGCCGTGTCGACGTTTGGGCGGCGCTCGGTTCACCGCACGGCGGCGACGCGGCGACCAACGCCGCGGCGCTGCGCGACCTGCGCACGGCGCTGACGGCCGTCCCACGCGGCCGCTTCGACGTCTGGGTGACGCACGACTTCGTCGTCCGCGAGCTCGTGGGCGCCAGCGTGCAGTCGTCCGAGGCCCTCGTCGTGCGCCACGACGACACGGGCGGTGCGCCGCGCGTCGTCGCGCGGATCGCACCGCCCTGAAGGGCCGCCCGCGGGCGGCTGCGCCGCGGAGGAGCCGGTTACTTCTTGCCTTCTTCGGCTTTCTTCTCGTCGGCCGTCTTCACGTCGATCGTCGGGACGGTGATCGTCTCCTTCTCGGTCGTGACCTTCGGCACCGTGATCTCGGCCTGCTTGGTGCCGACGTCGATGCTCGGCGCGGTGACGTCGTACTTCGGCAGCGTCACGTTGCCTTCCTGGGTCTTCTGGACTTCGTACTTCGGGATCGTGACGTTGCCTTCCTGCGTCTTGTCGACGTCGCAGGCGGTCAACGCCAGCGCGGCGGCGGCGGTGGAAAGGGCGATCAGGGGGCGGTAGTGGCGCATGAACGGCTCCTGTTTGGAATCACGACGACGATCGTCGCCCCAGCGATGCGCCGGCGGTGTCGGCGCGGCCCGTCGCCGCGTGTAGGGCAACAGGAAGCGCGGCCGGGTCGGTGTGACGGACAGTTGGTACGCGCCGCTTCGCGTCGACGCGTCGCCTGCATCTGCACGGGCGACGACAAGAAAAGGGCGGCGCCGTTGCCGGCGCCGCCCTCCGGGCGAGATCTCCCGTTACGGCCCCGCGGCCGCGTCGACCATCGGCGTGTCGCCGACCGTCGCCTTGGCGACGACGATCGTGTCGACCTGCCGTGCGCGTGCGTCGAGCGGCGGCGGCACCGTGTACGCCTTGTAGCCCTCGCCGGCGCTGCCGAACAGCAGCACCACGCCCGACAGCAGCGTGATCGTCGTCACCGCCGCCAGCGCGGCGATCGTCGACGGCTCGGGCCGCGCCAGGCCAGCGTCGGCGCGGTCGCCGGTAGCCGAGATGGCGCCGGGGCGGTCGGCGCTGTCCTGCCACCCCGCGGCCGGCGCGGCGACGTTCGGCGCGGCGCTCATTGCGCCACCCCGTACGCGCCGGCAACGCGCTGCGCCGGCAGCGCCTCGATCGCCGCGCGGGCGTAGTAGAACGCTCCGCCGTCCTCGCCGCTGCGCGCGTGCGCCTCGCCGCTGGCCACTGCGCCGGCCGCTTCGGCGGCGACCTCGCGGCGCGTCGGACCGTCGGCGGATGCGTAGCCCGGCGGCAGCGACGCCGCGAACCACGAGTAGCCGCGCTCTTCGAGGTACAGCATCGCCGCCTTCAACGTCGCGAACTCGGGCGACGTGGCGCCGCCCGACACTTCTTCGCGCGTCGTCGTCGCCGCGTACGGCTGCTGCGAGAAGTGGAACGAGCCGCTGTCCTCGCCGCTCATCGCGCCGAACGTGCCTGCCGACTGCTCGGCGGCGAGTTCGGCCGCGACGTGCGCGCGGGTGAGGCTCGAACCTTCGGCCGCGTGGGCGCTGCCGAACGCGCACAGCACCGCCACGGCCATCGTCGAAACATGGAACGCATTCATTTCGTCTCTCCTGGAAGTGATGCCCCGCGGTCGATGGTCCGGGCGGCGCGCAGCGGGTGCTGTTGGAGCGCGTTCCCGATGCCGTCGGTGGGACCAGCGGCATGGGGGCACTGTCGGCGGCCGTGCGAACCCGCGCCATTGACCGGCGGGCTTGGTCGTGGCGCTAGGCACGCGGCCTAGGGGGCGGACGAGGGAAGGGAAGACCCGGCGGTGCGGCCGACGCCGCGGCGACCGCCGAAGCGGCGGTCGACCGCGCGATCCGCCCCATCGACTAGTGCTGCGGATTAGGGATTAGGGGGTTGTCGCCGGGCGGCTTGCTGCTACGGTCACGGCGCACGTTTTTCGGCAGCTGCGATGCAACCCCGGATGGACGAACAACAACACGATCGGCGCAGGCGTCGGGAGGAGGGCGGCCAGCCCGCCGCGGCACCCGGCGACCGGCTCGGGCATGGCGCGGACCGCAGCGGTTGCCCCCATGCAGCAGCCGTAGCGCAGCGCCACCCGCATTGCCGTCGGCTCGGTCGGCCGCGGCGGTCGGTAGCATCGCCGCCGGTCGCCGCGCCGGCGACGATCCCGCCCCCCGATGCCAGGCCGTTCCCGCCCGAACCCGTCGCCGCCCGCGCTCGAGGCGGTGCACATGAGCGACACGCTGCGCCGCCTGACCGCGCGCGGCACGGCCACGCTGTACCGCAAGGGGCGGGTGCTGATCCGCGAAGACCAGCCGGGGGACACGCTGTTCGTCATCCTCAGCGGTCGACTGCGGTCGTTTTCGGCCAGCGACGACGACAGCCACCGCGTCACCTACGGCGAATACCTGCCGGGCGAATTTCTCGGCGAGATGAGCCTCGACGGCGGGCTGCGGTCGGCCAGCGTCGAGGCCATCGAGGCGAGCTGGTGCGTGCCGATCACACGGCCGACACTCGAACGCCACATCGCCGACGAGCCCGAGTTCGCGTTCGAGTTGCTGTCGAAGGTCATCCGCCGCGCGCGGATGGCGACGCTGAGCCTGCGCACCATCGCGTTCAACGACGTCTACGGCCGCGTGGCATGGCTGCTGAACCGCAACGCGCGCCCGCTGGCCGACGGCCGGCGCGTCGTCGGGCCGATCTCGCAGCAGGAGATCGCACAGTGGCTCGCGTGCAACCGCTCGATGGTCAGCCGCGTGCTGACGGCGCTGGAAACCGGCGGCTACATCGCCGTCGACGGCCGGACGATCGTGCTGGAGCGGGGGTTGCCGGCGCGGTTCTGACGGGCACGTTCAAGCGATGAGCGCGGCCGACGCCCACGGTCCGCTGACGCTCGGCGTGCTGTGCGACCCGAGCGGTCTGGCCGTCGCGCTGACCGACGGCCGGCGGTTGGCGCGGGTCGCGGTGTCCGAGGTGTCGCCGCGGCAGCTGGTCGCTTTGCGGCGGTCGCTCGACGAAGCCTGCAGCGCGAGCGGCGCGCGCGCGGTGTGCGACGCCGGCGCAGCACTGTTCGCGGTGCTGCCGCCGTCGGTGCGGATGCACCTGCGCAGCACCACCGGCGAGACGCTCACCGTGCAGCTCGACGTCGCGCTCGCCGCGCTGCCGTGGGAGCTGGCATTCGACGGCGAACGCTTCCTCGGCGAACGCTTCCGCGTCGTCCGCCGCATCGTCGACGCCGCCGACGGGGCGCCGGCTCCTGCCGTGCCGCCGTCGACCGAGCTGCCGGTGCGGATCTTCGGCGGCGCCGATGGCGATGCGCCGCCGGCGCTGGTGCAGCGGCTGCGCGCGCTCGGCTGCGCCGACGTGCAGTGGCAGGCCGGCTGGGCGCGCGACGACGGCCCCGGCGAC
>CBDUBX010000232.1:0-4436 GCA_965365495.1 uncultured Burkholderiales bacterium | reverse complement strand
GCGGTCGTCCACGGCGACATCCCCGCAGCCCAGGCGCCGGCCGAGATGAACCGCCGCGCCGACCGCATCCTCGAGAAGCGCCGCTGGCTGCTCGACCGCCGCGCGTGACGCTGCCGAACGACCCGCCGCCGGCGCGCTCCGCGCCGAATCCGCCGCTGCCGACGGCCGCGCCGTCGCTGTTGCGCGCCGCGGCGTGGATGGCCGGCTGGCTGACGCTGATGGTCGTGCTCGCGGTCGTCGGCCGGCGCGTCACGCAGGAGCTCGCGGTGTTCCAGGTGATGGCCGTGCGCAGCGTGCTCGGCCTGGCGATGCTCGCGCCGCTGGTCCACGCCGCCGGCGGGCTCATGGCGATGCGCACGCCGCGGCTGTCGCGCCACGTCGCCCGCAACGCGGTGCACTACGCGGCGCAGTACGGCTGGTTCGCGGCGCTGACGATGATCCCGCTGGCGCAGGTCGTGGCGATCGAATTCACGATGCCGCTGTGGACCGCGCTGCTCGCCGCGGCCTTTCTCGGCGAGCGCCTCACCGTGCGCAAGCTCGCGGCGGTCGTCGTCGGCATCGCCGGCGTCGCGGTGATCGTCCGCCCCGGCGCCGGCGTGCCCGAAGCAGGCCAGCTCGTCGCGTTGGCGGCGGCAGTCGGCTTCGCGATCTCGCTCGTCGTCGTCAAGTCGCTGACGCGTACCGAAAGCGCGGTCGCGATCATGTTCTGGATGCTCGTCGTGCAGACCGCGATCGGCATCGTCCCGGCCGTCGCGGTGTGGCGCTGGCCGTCACCCGCTGCGTGGGCGGCGCTGGTCGTCGTCGCGTTCTGCGGCACGTTCTCGCACTACTGCCTGACGCAGGCGATGCGCCACGCCGACGCCACCGTCGTCGTGCCGATGGACTTCCTGCGCGTGCCGCTGACCGCGCTGGCCGCGTGGCTCGTGTTCGCGCAGCCGGTCGATGCGTGGACCGTCGGCGGCGCGGCGCTGATCTTGGCCGCGAATGCGGTGAATCTGTTGCCGTCACCCCGCAGGTCGGCGCCACGCGGGTAACGGCCGACGGCGGCGCGGCGAGCCGCGGGTCGTCGCGGTTTCGGCTCCCCGCACCCGAACCGATGGCCGTCGTAGTGAAGTCGTCCGCGAACCGATGTCGCGGCCGCTGCCTCGCCGGCGAGGTTCGTCCGCGTGCCCCCGGGTAGAGCGCAGGCGTCGAATTCGGCGCCGATTTCAAGCGCCGCCGCGCGATGATCGGCGCATGCCGTCGGTCTTCATCAGCTATCGGCGCGACGACACCGCGGGGTGGGCCGGGCGGCTGCACGAGGAGCTCGAGCAGCGCCTGGGCCGCGGCCGGGTGTTCCGCGACGTCGACACGCTGACCGCCGGCGACGACTTCGACGCGGCGATCCGCGCGCGGCTCGCGCAGTGCCGCGCCTGCGTCGTGCTGATTGGCCCGCGCTGGCTGGCCCCGGCGACGGCCGGCGGCGAGCGCCGCCTCGACCGCGCCGACGACTACGTCGCGCTCGAGATCGGCGCGGCGCTGGCGCGGCCCGACGTGCTCGTCGTGCCGGTGCTCGTCGGCGGTGCGGCGATGCCAGCGGCCGCCGAGCTGCCCGAAGCGTTGCGCACGCTGGCGCGCCGGCACGCGATGTCGGTGCGCGACGAAACGTGGGAAGCCGACATGGACCGGCTCGCGCTCGTGCTCGACGGCGACGCGCGCCGCGCCGACGAGGCGGCGGCGGGCGCCGCCGCCGGGCGACCGCCGCGTCGGCCGGCGCGCGGTGCAGCGTACGCCGTGGCCGGCGCGGCGATCGTCGGCGCGGTGGCGATCGCGGTCGCGCTGTCGCGCAGCGGCGCGCCTGCGGCGCCCGACTCATCGCGGCCGGACGATGCTGCGACGGCGTCGTCGCGCGACGGCGACGCTGCCGCACCGAACGGCGACGGCGGTCCCGACGCGGCCACCGGCGGCGCGAACGCGGACGCGAGCCGCGCCGGCGTCGCGGCGTCGGACCCGTCGCCCGCGTCGGCGATCGACGTCCCGACCACCGGCGCCGAAGTGGCGCTCGGCCGCGTCGTCTACGCGCCGCTCGCCGGCAGCGTGCAGCGCCGCGGCGACGGCCTGCGCGTGTGGCTGCGCATCCGCGCGTCGAACGAAGGTTACACACCGATCAACCTGTGGGACCGGACGTTTCGCCTCGTCGTCGGCGGCCAATCGGTCGCCGCGAGCGGCGGCCTGAACGACGTGCTCGACCGGCGGACGATCGCGCAGGCGGTCGTTCGCTTCGACGTGCCGACGCCCGCCGCCGCGGCGACGCTGCGCATCGCCGACGACCGCGAGTCGGGCGACATCGCGCTCGACCTCACCGCCAATGGCACCGCGGCCAAGCACGACGCAGTCGACCCACGCGACGCGCTGTCGCACGCGGTGCTGCGGTCGGTGGGGCGCGACGCCGCGCTGCCGCTCGTCGCCGGCGACGTCGAAGCGTCGCTGCAGCGCGCCAACCTGCGCCGCTACGTCAACAAGCAGCGGCTGGCGGTCGTCGTCAAGTGGCACAACCGCGGCCGCTATCCGGTCGCGACCGGCGACCTCGTGCTGCGCGCGGCGACGCCTGCCGGCGACCGCGTCGCGCCGGTCGAGCAGCCGAACGCGGTTGTCGATGGCGGCGCGACGCACATCGGCGACGTCGTCTTCGAGCTTGCGCCCGACGTCGCCACGGTGACGCTCGACGCGACGCTGCACGACGCGCGCGGCCAGACGTCGTTCGCGTTGCGTTGAGCGGCCCGTCGCGCGCGGCGGCGTCCCGGTCCGCCCGTGCGCGGTCGGGGCAAGGCCGCGTTTAAGCTTCGCCGCGCGCCGCACCGCCGCGGCTCGCCGCCCGCCACTCGCGCCCGACCGCATCGCTCACTGCAACGGATGCCCCGCGATCCCCGCTCGACCCCGGCCGCTCCGGCCGATCCCGCTGCCGCGTGATGCTCCACCGTCGCTGGGCCGGCTGGGTCTTCGTCGCGCCGGCGCTGATCGCGATCGCGGTGTTCTTCGTCGTGCCGGTCGGCGCGGCGCTGGCGATGAGCCTGACCGACTTCGACATCTACGCGCTCGCCGACATCGGCAACCTGCGCTTCGTCGGCCTGCGCAACTACGCCGAACTGCTGCAGCGGCCGCTGTTCTGGCAGGCGCTGGGCAACACGCTGCTGTTCGTCGTCGTCGGCGTGCCGCTGTCGATCGCGGTGTCGCTCGGCGCGGCGATGCTGCTGCATTCGCCGCTGGCGCGGCTCCAGGGCGTGTTCCGCACCGCGCTGTTCGCGCCGGTGGTGACGACGCTGGTCGCCGTCGCGGTCGTCTGGCGCTACCTGTTCCACACCCGCTACGGGCTCTTGAACCACGCGCTGGCGACGGTCGGCATCGACCCGATCGACTGGCTCGGCGACCCGGCGTGGGCGATGCCGTCGATCATCGTGATGAGCGTGTGGAAGAACTTCGGCTACAACATGGTGATCCTGCTGGCCGGGCTGCAGGCGATCCCCGAAGAGCTGTACGAAGCGGCACGGCTCGACGGCGCGCGGCGCTTCGCGCTGTTTCGCCACATCACGCTGCCGATGCTCGCGCCGATGCTGCTCGTCGTGTCGATCCTGACGATGGCGGCGCACTTCCAGATCTTCGCCGAGCCGTACGTGATGACGCAGGGCGGGCCGGCGCAGCGCACGGTGACGGTGCTGTACCTGATGTACGAGGAAGGCTTCAAGTGGTGGAGCCTGGGGTCGGCTTCGGCGGTGGCGTTCGTGCTGTTCGCGCTGATGTTCGCGGTGACGCTGCTGCAGACGCGGGTGGCGCGCGGCGCGCAGCCGCAGTGACGCTGACGGCGATGGTCCGACCGATCCGCCTCGACGCCGTCGCCGTCAACGCCGCGCTGGCGCTGCTCGCCGCGGCGACGCTGTTCCCGCTCGTGTGGATGGCCAGCGCGTCGCTGATGGCACCGGGCGAGGCGAGCAGCTACCCGCCGCCGCTGCTGCCCGCCGCGCCGACGCTGCACAACTACCGCGAGCTGTTCGCGGCCCGCGGCATCGGCCGCCAGGCGGCGAACAGCTTGCTCGTGGCGACGCTGGCGACGCTGCTGTCGCTGGCGTTCAACCTGAGCGCCGGCTACGCGTTCGCCAAGCTGCGCTTCGCCGGCCGCGAGCGGATCTTCAAGGCGCTGCTCGGCGCGCTCGTCATTCCGGGGCAGGTGACGATGATGCCGCTGTTCCTGATGCTCAAGGAGATGCACCTCGTCAACAGCTACGCCGGCGCGCTGGTGCCGTGGCTGGCCAGCGTGTTCGGCATCTTCCTCGTGCGCCAGTACGCGCAGTCGATCCCCGACGACATCCTCGAAGCCGCGCGCATCGACGGTGCCAGCGAAGCGCGGATCTTCGTCACCGTCGTGCTGCCGCTGCTCAAGCCGATCGTCGTCACGCTGGCGG
>CBDUBX010000231.1:0-4440 GCA_965365495.1 uncultured Burkholderiales bacterium | reverse complement strand
GGTCGACGCGGTGGCCGCCGACCGCCGACACCGCGTCGCGCAGCGCGAAGAACACCGAGAACGCGAGCAGCAGCGGCGGCTCGCCGACGGCCTTGCTGCGGCCGACCGTCGCGACGCGGTTCGGCTCGTCCCACAGCGCGACGCGCAGGTCGGCCGGAACGTCGTTCGCGGTCGGGATCTTGTAGGTGCTCGGCGCGTGCGTGACGAGCCGCCCTCTCGCGTCGCGCACCAGCTCCTCGCTGGTCAGCCAACCGACGCCCTGGACGAACCCGCCTTCGATCTGGCCGAGGTCGATTGCCGGGTTCAGCGACCGGCCGGCGTCGTGCAGCAGGTCGGCGCGCAGCACGCGGCTCTCGCCGGTCAGCGTGTCGATCACGACCTCGCTCGCCGCCGCGCCCCACGCGTAGTAGTGGAACGGCCGCCCGCGCAGCGACTCGCGGTCCCATTGCAGCCCCGGTGTCGCGTAGAAGCCGTCGCTCCACAGCTGCACGCGCGCTTCGTAAGCGGCGACGACGAGGTCGCAGAACGCGACGTCGACGCCGCCGACGGCGACGCGGCCGCCGGCGAAGCGCACCGCGTCCGCCGCGCCGCCGTGACGGTCGGCGGCGAACGCCGCGAGCCGGCCGCGGATGGCGAGCGCGGCGTCGGCCGCGGCGGCGGCGTTCAGGTCGGCGCCGGTGCTCGCCGCGGTGGCCGACGTGTTGGCCACGCGCTGCGTGTCGGCCGCGGTGCAGCGCACGCTCGCCGCCGGCACGCCGAGCGCGTCGGCGACGACCTGCGCGACCTTGGTGTTCAAGCCCTGGCCCATCTCGGTGCCGCCGTGGTTCACGAGCACCGACCCGTCGGTGTAGACGTGGACGAGCGCGCCGGCCTGGTTCAGGTGGCGGACGTTGAACGCGATGCCGAACTTCACCGGCGTCAGCGCGAGCCCCTTCTTCAGCACCGGGCTCGCGGCATTGAACGCGGCGATGGCGGCGCGGCGCGGCGCGTAGTCGCTGGTTTGCGCCAGGCGTTCGACGAGGCGGTGGCCGACGTCGCCGTCGGCGACCGGCTGGCCGTACGGCGTCGTGCCGCTGCCGTCGGCGGGGTAGAGGTTGGCGCGGCGCACGTCGAGCGCGTCGCGGCCGAGCCGGCGCGCGACCGTGTCGAGCAGCATCTCGACGGCGAACGCGCCCTGCGGCCCGCCGAAGCCGCGGAACGCGGTGTTGCTCTGCGTGTTCGTGCGCGCGCAGCGCCCGTGCAGCTCGGCGTGCGGCAGGTGGTAGGCGTTGTCGAAGTGGCAAAGCGCGCGCGTCATCACCGGCCCGGTCAGGTCGGCCGAGTGGCCGGCGTCGGCGACGAGCGTGGCGGCCACGCCGGCGATGCGCCCGTCGGCGTCGAAGCCGGCGTCGATGTGGGTGCGAAACGGGTGCCGCCGGCCGGTGACGAGGAAGTCGTCGTCGCGGTCGGGGCGCAGCTTCACCGGCCGCTGCAGCCGCGCGGCGGCGACCGCGGCGACGCAGGCGAACAGCGCCGACTGCGACTCCTTGCCGCCGAAGCCCCCGCCCATTCGCCGGCAGACCACCTGCACCGCATGCGCCGGCCGACCCAGCGCGCGCGCGACGACGAGCTGCATCTCGCTCGGGTGCTGCGTCGAGCAGTGAACGAGCATGCCGCCGTCTTCCTGCGGCAGCGCGTAGGCGATCTGGCCTTCGAGCGAGAACTGCTCCTGGCCGCCGAGCCCGACGTCGAGCGCGACGCGCTGCGGCGCTTCGGCGATCGCCCGCGGCGCGTCGCCGCAGGCGATGCGCATCGGCGGCAGCACCCAGTCGCCGGCGGCGTCGGCGGCCGCCGTGTCGAGCACCGCCGGCGGCGGCGTCGCGCGGATCGCCTGCGGCGCGAGCGCGGCGGCGCGGCGCGCCGCGGCGCGCGTCGTCGCGACGACCGCGTAGACCGGCTGGCCGAGGTAGCGCAGCGTCGCGCGCGCGGTCGGCGCTTCGACGGCCGCGGCGGCGGCTTGCGGGCGCGACGCCGCATCCGGCGCGGCGCCAGCGGCGCAGGCGGCACCGCCGCCGCCCGGCAGCGCCGGCCCCGCAAGGATCGGGTCGTCGTGGACGATCGGCCCGCAGTCGTTGACGCCGGGGATGTCGGCCGCGGTCAGCACCGCGACGACGCCGGGCAGCGCGTGCAGCGCGTCGACGTCGATCGCGTCGACCGTGCCGTGGGGAACAGGCGACAGTCCGAGCGCCGCGTGCAGCGTGCCGGCGGCTTCGGCGATGTCGTCGGTGTACGGCGCCGCGCCGGCGACGTGCAGCCGCGCGGATTCGTGCGCCAGCGGCGCGCCGACGGCGGCGCCAGAAGCGGCCGCGCGAGTCGCCGCGCCGCTCGGATCGAAGAGGCCGACCGCGTCGCCGGCGCCGGCGGGGCCGACCGCGTCGCTCGTCTCCACCGGGCGGGCGGCGTCGCTCGCCGGGGCCGCGGCGGCCGCGCGATCGTTCACGCGGTCGCCCCGACGCCCGGCGCGAACACGGAAGTCTGCGCGTCGGTCAGCGGGTCGGCGGCGCGCGTCTGCAGCCACAGCCGACGCAGTAGCGCGCGTGCAACTTGCAGCCGGTAGCCGGCACTCGCGCGCAAGTCCGACAGCGGGGCGTAGTCGGCGGCGAGCGCGGCCTGCGCCGCGGCGAGCGCCGCCTCGTCCCACGGCCGGCCGACGAGCGCGGCCTCGGCGGCCGCCGCGCGGTGCACCGTCGCTGCCAAGCCGCCGTACGCCAGCCTCGCCGCGGCGACGCAACCGTCGGCGAGCGTCAGCGCGAAGCCGGCGCAGACCGCCGAGATGTCGCTGTCATGGCGCTTGCCGACCTTGTACGCGCGCACCACCTGCCCGGCGTGCGGCAGCGGCACCTCGACGGCGGCGACGAATTCGCCGGCGTCGAGGCGGTTCGTGCGGTAGCCGGTCATGAAGTCGTCGAGCGGCAGGCGACGCTCGCACTCGCCGCGTTTCAGCACCAGCGCCGCGGCGAGCGCGAGCAGCACCGGCGCGGCGTCGCCGATCGGCGAGCCGTTGGCGACGTTGCCGACGAACGTTCCGGCGTGGCGCACCGGCGGCCCGGCGAAGCGCCGGCCCACGTCGGCCAGCGCCGGCCAGCGCGCGGCGAGTGTCGACCAGGCGTCGTCGAGCGTCACCGCGCCGCCGATCGCGATCCGCTCGCCGTCGACGTCGATGCGCTGCAGCTCGGCGACGCGGCCGATCGCGAGCAGCGGGCCCGGGTCGCGCAGCCGCTTCGTCACTTCGAGCGCGATGTCGGTGGCACCGCCGACGATGCGCGCCTGCGGCAGGCGCTCGCGCTGCGCCGCGAAGTCGGCCAGCGAGCGCGGCGCGCTCCACCGCGGCAGCCGCAACGGCGCGTCGCCGCGCAGCTCGCGCAGCTGCGCGGCGATTGCCGCGGCCTCGCTGCGCGGCACGACGCCGGCGCGGCCGCCGAGCACCGCGGCGGCGGCGTCGACGATCGGCCGGTAGCCGGTGCAGCGGCAGAGGTTGCCGGCCAGCGCGTCGGCGACCTCGTCGCGCGTCGGCGGCGGGGCGTCGCGGCTGCCGCGGCGCTGCAGCGCGGTCCACAGCGTCATCACGAACCCCGGCGTGCAGAAGCCGCACTGCGACGCGTGCGCGTCGACGAGCGCCTGTTGCACCGGATGCAGCGTGCCGTCGGCGGCGGCGAGGTCCTCGACGGTGACCAGCGCCGCGCCGTCGAGCGACGGCAGCAGCGCGATGCAGGCGTTGACCGGGCGCCAGACGATCGCGTCGTCGTCCTCCGCGCGGGTGGCCGTGTCGGCGCTGTCGCCGGCGGTGGTGACGCCGGCGTCGCCGCCGGCGACCGCGCTCGGGTCGACGCCGGCACGCGCACAACGATCGTGATCTTCCGCGCGGTCGGCGCGTGGCCTTGCTCCGCGATCCCGCAATCGCCCGACCGCGACCACGCAGGCGCCGCAGTCGCCTTCGGCGCAACCTTCTTTCGTGCCGGTGGCGCGGCGGTCCTCGCGCAGCCACTCGAGCACCGTGCGCGTCGGGTCCGGGTCGGCGACGTCGACGATCGCGCCGCGGTGGACGAAGCGCAGCGCACGCGACGGCCGCGGCGCGAAGCACGCGTCGGGCACGGGGGCGGGGGCGGGGGCGGCAATCACGATCGGGGCATCGTAGCCGCGGGTCCCGTCGCGCGCCGCGGTCGCTGCGGCGTCTTCGCGCGGCCGCGGCGGCCGCTGTCGCTGCGGCGTCTTCGCTCTGCAGCCTCGACCGCGCGGCCGCACAGTGTCCGCGGCACGCCGCCGACGCGCCGCCCTACCGTCCGGCGCGCGCCTTGACGATCGCCTGAGCGCGCGTGCGCACGCCGAGCTTGTCGAAGATGCTCGACACCTGGTTGCGCACCGTCTTCTCGCGCTTGTGCAGCCGCGCCGCGATCTCGGCGT
>CBDUBX010000230.1:0-4456 GCA_965365495.1 uncultured Burkholderiales bacterium | reverse complement strand
GCGAGCAGCGCGCCGCGGATCGAGCCGATGCCGCCGATGACGACGACGACGAAGCAGATGATCAGCACCGACCCGCCCATTCCCGGGTAGACGCTCGACACGGGCGCGGCGACCATGCCGGCGAGCACCGCGATCGCGACGCCGGCGGCGAAGACGATGCGGTACAGCTGCCCCACGTCGATGCCGAGGCTTTGCACCATCTCGCGGTTGCTTGCGCCGGCACGGATGCGCATGCCCAGCCGCGTGCGCGTGAAGACGACGTACATCGCCAGCGCCAGCGCCAGGCACACGCCGCTGATGAACAGCCGGTACACCGGGTAGGTCATCAGCTCGCCGAGCGGGATCGTTCCGGCGAGCCAGTCGGGTGCGGTGACGCCGTGGACGTCGTCACCGACGACGAGGCTGCGGATCTCCTCGAACACGAGGATCAGCCCGTAGGTCATCAGCACCTGCTGCAGGTGCTCGCGTTCGTAGAGAAAGCTGAAGAACGCCCATTCGAGCAGGTAGCCGAGTGCCACCGCGAGCACGACGCCGATCGCCAGCACCGTGAAGAAGCCCCCGCCGAGCCAGCGCTCGACCGGCTCGGCCAGCGCGAACGCCAGGTACGCGCCGATCATGTAGAAACTGCCGTGGGCGAGGTTGATCACGCCCATGATGCCGAAAATCAGCGTCAGCCCCGACGCGACGAGGAACAGCAGCAACCCGTACTGCAGCGCGTTCAGGCACTGGACGAGAAAGGTCGCGAAGTCCATGCGTCGCTGCCGGTACTGCGTCTGTCAGCCGAACGACGGATGTGGCGCGGATCGCGTCGCGAGCGGCCCGAGTTGGAGTCGAGCAGCGCAGCCGTACGCCCGTACGGCGAGCAGCGCAGGCGCCAAATCGGGTCGCGCAGCAGCAAGCCGCGCTACATCCGGCAGCCGCGGCCGGGGTCGGCGAGGGCCCGGCTCGCCACCCCGGCCACCTTGTTTTCCTTGCCCTCGACCTTGCGCAGGTAGATGTCCTGCACCGGGTTGTGCGACTTGCTGATCGTGAACGCGCCGCGCGGGCTGTCGATCCGTGCGCGCTGCACCGCGGCGGCGAACTCGGCCTTCTTCGACACGTCGCCCTTCACCGCGGTCAGACCGATGCCGAGCATCTGTGCCGCGTCGTAACCCTGCACCGCGTAGACGTCGGGCTGCAGCTTGAAGGCTTTGGCGTAGGCCAGGCGGAAAGCGTTGTCGCGCGGAGTGTTCAAGCTGTCGGCGTAATGCAGCGCGGTTTCGATGCCCGCGGCGGCGTCGCCCTGCGCTTCGAGCGTGCCGTCGGTCAGGAAGCCCGCGCCGTACAGCGGCACGCTGCCCTTCAGCCCGGCCGCGGCGTAGTCCTTGACGAACTTGACCGCGCCGCCACCGGCGAAGAAGGTGTAGACCGCGTCGGGCCTCAGCGACGCGATCTCGGTCAGCAGCGCCTGGAACTCGACGTTCGGGAACGGCAGCGTCAGGTCGCGAACGACCTGCCCGCCCGACTTCTCGAACGCCTCCTTGAATCCCTTCACCGATTCGTCGCCGGCGGCGTACTTCCAGGTGATCGTGACGACGCGCTTGTGGCCCTTCTTCGCGACGACCTCGCCCATCGCGTAGCCCGGCTGCCAGTTCGAGAAGCTGCTGCGGAAGATGTTCTGCGCGCACATCGGTCCGGTGACCGCGTCGGCGCCGGCGTTGGGCACGATCAGCAGCGTGCCGGTGTCCTTCGCGACCTTGGCCATCGCCATCGCGACCCCGCTGTGCACGGTGCCGACGACGACGTCGACGTTGTCGCGCTTGACGAGCTTGTTCATGTTGTCGGTGGCCTTCGACGGGTCGGACTCGTCGTCGACCTTGACGAACTCGACGCTGCGCCCCCCGAGCTTGCCGCCCTGCTGGTCGAGGTACAGCCGAAAGCCGTTCTCGATCGCCGTGCCGAGCGCGGCGAACGTGCCGGTGGCCGGCAGCATCAGCCCGACCTTCAGCGGCGCCGACGACGTCTGCGCGATCGCCGGCGAGAGCGCGGTCGCCGCGACGGCGGCGGCGGCGACGGCTACTTTGATCAGCGGGAACGGGGTCATGGGCGGGGATCTCCGTGGTCGTGGATGAAGGTCAGCGTGGCGTCGATCAGCGCGTCGGGCGCGTCGCGTTGCGGCGTGTGGCCGCAACGCGGCAGGACGCGGCATTGTGTCCGCGGCACCCGCTCGGCGATGCCCCGGATTTGCGCGAGGGTGCCGTAGGCGTCGTTGTCGCCCTGCACGGCGAGCACCGGGCAGGCGATCGGCTCGAGGTCGTGCTCGATCGACCAGTCGCGAAACGCCGGGTCGAGCCAGGCGTCGTTCCAGCCGTAGAACGCCGAGTCGGGGTCGGCGTGCCAGCGCGCGAGCCGGGCCCTGAGGTCGCCGCCTTCGTAAGCCACGCGCGCGGCTTCGATGCTCGCAATCGACACCGCCTCGACGACGATGTGCGGCGCGACGACGACGACCCCGGCCACGCGCTGCGGAAAGCGCGCCGCGAACAGCAGCGCGATCGAGCCGCCGTCGCTGTGGCCGAACAGCCAGACGCGGCGCGATCCCGACACGCCGACCGCCGCAAGCACGGCCGGCAGCACCTCGTGCGCCTGGCGGTGCAGGAAGTCGGCACCCCAGCGTTCGCCGCGGCCGCGCGGCGTCGACCGGCCGTACCCCGGCCGCGAATAGACGAGCCCGCGCCAGCCGCCGGCCGCGCACAGCCGGTCGGCGAACGCGTGGTCCATCGCCAGCGAGCCGAGCCCTTCGTGGAGGAAGACGACGAACGGCGCGTCGCCGTCGCGTCCGGTGTCGGGGCGGCCGACCCAGGCGTACTCGATGGCGACGCGCCGCCCCGCCCAGTCGACGTCGACGAAGGCCGGCGTCATCGACGCTCGGGCGACGGCGGGCGTGGCCACCCGATCCGCGGGGGCGGCAGCCGGTGCATCGCCGATGGGCGGTCGCCGTTCACCGCAACGCCGTGCGCGGCGGCGATCGGCGCCAGCGCCGGCTGCGGATCACGTGGCTCATTCGGTGGTTCGACGCCGGCTTGCCTGCCGGCGCAACATGAACTATTGTGCGTGCGAGCGTAGCGACCCGCGTCTGCCGATGTCAAGCCTGTCGATCGAAGCCGAGGCCCGGGCGAAGCGGCGCGCCAGGAACGGTGGCGCTGCGGCCGCGCCGGACGCGTCGACCGCGGCGAGCAACCGTCGCCCGCCGAGCCAGGGGCGACCGTCGCCGCCACCGGCCGTCCTCGCCGAGCCGTCCGATGCGCCGTCCAGGCTCGCCTACCTCGCCGCGCTCGGCCAGCGAGCGCGCACGCTGCGCGCGCGCCGCGGCATGACGCGCAAGGCGGTCGCGCTCGCCGCCGGCGTCTCCGAGCGCCACCTCGCGAACCTCGAGCTCGGTGTCGGCAACGCCAGCATCCTCGTCCTCGCGCAGGTCGCCGCGGCGCTGCAGTGCAGCGTCGCCGAACTCGTCGGCGACGTGACGACGTCGTCGCCCGAATGGCTGCTGCTGCGCGACCTGCTCGAACGCCGCGACGACGCGACGCTGAAGCGCGTACGCGAGGCCGCGGTGGCGCTGCTCGGCGCCGACGCCGGCGGTGCCGCAACGCGCGCCCGACGCATCGCGCTGGTCGGCCTGCGCGGCGCCGGCAAGTCGACGCTCGGGCCGATGCTCGCCGAGGCGCTCGACCTGCCGTTCGTCGAGCTCGGCCGCGAGATCGAGCTCACCGCCGGTTGCAGCATCGGCGAGATCCAGGCGCTGTACGGCGCGCACGCCTACCGCCGCTACGAGCGCCGTGCGCTCGACGAGACGATCCGCAGCTACGACGCCGTCGTCGTCGCCACGCCGGGTGGCATCGTCTCCGACCCGGCGACCTTCGGCCGCCTGCTCGACGCATGCACGACCGTGTGGCTGCGCTCCAGCGCCGAGGACCACATGCGCCGCGTCGCCGCGCAGGGCGACCTGCGGCCGATGGCGGCAAGCCGCGAAGCGATGGCCGACCTGAAGACGATCCTCGCCGGCCGCGAAGCGTTCTACGCGAAGGCCGCGATCCACGTCGACACCAGCGCCGGCGACCTGGCGACGACGTTCGCGACGCTGCGCACGCGGGTCGACGAGGCGCTGCGCGGCAGCGCGGCTTAGAACCCCCTCCAACGTCCGGGCCACGAACGGAAGTAAACTTCCTATGACGGCAGACGCATGCAGAATCGTGCATGTCAGGCGATCCGCCGACAACGACGACGAAACCGGGAGACCCCATGGCCGACGCTCCGCGCGTGGACTACCAGACCCACCCCGACCGCTACCGCCACTGGAAGCTGCGCTTCGAAGGGTCGGTGGCAACGCTCGTCGCCGACTTCGACGAGGACGGCGGCATCCGCCCCGGCTACAAGCTCAAGCTCAACAGCTACGACCTCGGCGTCGACATCGAGCTCGCCG
>CBDUBX010000229.1:0-4466 GCA_965365495.1 uncultured Burkholderiales bacterium | reverse complement strand
GCGCGCGGAACTTGAGCATCTCGACCAGCCCCGGCTCGTCGAGCACCGGGTCGGTATCGGGCGGGCAGACGAGGCTCGTGACGCCGCCGGCCGCCGCCGCGGCGAGCTCGCTGTCGAGCAGCCGTTCGTGCTCGCGGCCGGGCTCGCGCAGCCGCGCTGCGAGGTCGACGAGCCCCGGCGCGACGACGAGCCCCGCGGCGTCGACCGTGCGGTCGGCGGCGAAGTCGGCGTCGACGGCGCCGACCGCGACGATGCGCCCCGACGCGATCGCGACGTCGCCGACCGAGTCGTGGCCGCTCGCCGGGTCGACGACCCGCCCGCCACGGATCAGGACCTTCATGCCTGGTTCCCCGCGATCGTCGACATCACCGCCATCCGCACCGCGATGCCAAAGGTCACCTGCGGCAGGATCACGCTGTGCGCGCCGTCGGCGACCGCCGAGTCGATCTCGACGCCGCGGTTGATCGGCCCCGGGTGCATCACAATCGCATCGGCCTTCGCGTGGGCCAGCCGCTCGGGCGTCAGGCCCCAGCTGCGGAAGTACTCGCCGGCGCTCGGCAGCAGGCCGCCGCTCATGCGTTCGTTCTGCAGCCGCAGCGCGATCACGACGTCGGCGCCGCGGATGCCTTCGACGAGATCGTGGCACACGCGCACGCCCATCGATGCGAGGTCGCCCGGCACCAGCGTCTTCGGGCCGACGGCGCGGATGTCGGGCACGCCTAGCGTCGTCAGCGCGTGGATGTCCGAGCGCGCGACGCGCGAGTGGACGATGTCGCCGACGATGGCCACGCGCAGGTGCGTGAAGTCGCGCTTGTAGTGGCGGATCGTGTACATGTCGAGCAGCCCCTGCGTCGGGTGCGCGTGGCGGCCGTCGCCGGCGTTGACGACGTGGACGTGCGGCGCGACGTGCTGCGCGATCAGGTACGGCGCGCCGCTTTCGGCGTGGCGCACGACGAACATGTCGGCGTGCATCGCCGACAGGTTGGCCACCGTGTCGAGCAGCGTCTCGCCCTTGGTGGTCGAGCTCTTCGCGATGTCGAGGTTGATGACGTCGGCGGACAGCCGCTTGGCAGCGATCTCGAACGTCGTGCGCGTGCGCGTGCTGTTCTCGAAGAACAGGTTGAAGACGCTCTTTCCCCGCAGCAGCGGCACTTTCTTGACGTCGCGGTCGTTGACGCTGAGAAACGTGCCGGCGGTGTCGAGGATGCCGGTCAGAACATCGCGCGGCAGGCCTTCGATCGTCAGCAGGTGGATCAGCTCGCCGTGGGCGTTGAGCTGCGGATTGCGGCGCGTCGGCATCGTCGGCGGCTCGCGCGTCAGGCGACGTCCTCGACGCTGAACTCGAAGCTGCCGGCGGCGTCTCGCGCCAGCGACAGTCGCTGCCGCGGCGGCAGCGCGATCTTGGCCGCGGCGTAGGCCGCGGCGATCGGTAGCTCGCGGCCGCCGCGGTCGACGAGCACCGCCAGCTGCACGCTGGCCGGGCGGCCGAAATCGAACAGCTCGTTGACGACGGCGCGGATCGTGCGCCCCGTGTGGAGCACGTCGTCGACGAGGACGACGTTTCGACCGTCGATCGAAAACGGCAGCCGGGTGGCGTCGGCGCCGCCGGCGAGGCCGCGGCTCGAATAGTCGTCGCGGTGCAGCGTGCTGCTGATCACGCCGTAGTCGCCCGGCAGCTGCAGGTCGGCGTGCAGCCGCTCGGCGAGCCACGCGCCGCCCGACCAGATGCCGACGAGCACCGGCGCGGCCTCGGTGGCGGCGGTCGCTGCGTGCGGACCGCCGGGGCGCGGCGGGTGGGCCTGCGCGATCAGCCCGCGAACGCCGTCGCGCAGTTCGGCGTACAGCGCTTGGGCGTCAAGCTGCAGCATCGGCGCGGCCTTCGGCGAAGAACTGCTCGAGGATCAGCGCCGCCGCGGCGGCGTCGGCGTCGCGCGCGCCGCGGCTCACGGCCTCGACCGTCGTGTAGCGCTCGTCGACCTCGTGCACGGGCAGACCGAAGCGCGCGTGCAGCCGGCGCGCGAAGCGGCGCGCGAGGCGCGTGTTGTCGTGCTCGGCGCCGTCGGGGTGGAACGGCACGCCGACGACCAGCGCCTGCGGCTGCCACTCGGCGACGACCTCGGCGATGCGGGTGTCGCGCGCGTCGCCGGCAGCGTCGATCGTCGCCAGCGGTTGGCCGCGCTTCAAGAGCGTGTTGCCGACGGCGGTACCGATGCGGCGGGTGCCGAAGTCGAAGGCGACGACGGTGTGCACGCTCTGCACTCAACCGCGCGCCACGCGGTCAGGCATGACCGGCTTCCTGCGACAGCATCCCCGGGTCGAAGCCGAGCAGCGCCAGCGCGCGCGAATAGCGCGCTTCGATCGGCGTGTCGAAGATGATCTTCGGGTCGGCGTCGACATTGAGCCAGCCGTTGCGGCCGATCTCGTCTTCGAGCTGGCCGGCCTGCCAGCCGCTGTATCCGAGCGTCACGAGCACGCGCTTCGGGCCGCCGCCTTCGGCCATCGCCTCGAGCACGTCCTTGCTCGTCGTCATCACGAGGCCGGCGCCGGGGATCGCCAATGTCGAGTTGTAGGCCGCCGTGTCCTCGCCGAGCTTTTCGTGCAGCACGAAGCCGCGTTCCGTCTGCACCGGGCCGCCGAAGAACACCGGCTGCTCGGCAAGGTCGCCGGCATCGAGCGCGAGCTCGACCTTCTCGAACAGGTTGCGCAGCTTGATATCGATCGGCTTGTTGATGACCAGCCCGAGCGCGCCCTTCTCGTTGTGCTCGCACAGGTAGACGACCGCGCCGGCGAAGGTCTCGTCGACCATGCCCGGCATGGCGATCAGGAACTGGTTCGTCAGGTCGATGCGGCTGCCGGCGGGCATGACGGGGATTCTAGAGACGCCGCTGCTCGGCGCCCGTCCGCGACGCTCCGCGAGCGTGCCGGCCCGGCGTCGCCCAGCACGTACGCGGTGCTGCGCCCGCCGCCCGGCGTGCGTCGCAGGATGCCGCGCGCCACGAGGTCGCTCAAGTCGCGCAGCGCGGTGTCGGGCGAGCACGGTGCCATCGTCGCCCAGCGGCGGTTCGTCAGGCGGCCGTCGAAACCGTCGAGCAGGCGGTTCAGCAGCGTGCGCTGGCGCGTGTTCAGCGGCTCGTGGTCGTGGCGGCGCCAGAACGCCGCCTTGACGAGCACGCCGGCGTGCTGCATCGACGCGGCGTCGACCGCACGCTGCAGCACCTGAAGAAACCACGACACCCACGGCGTGACGTCGAGCGGACCGCGCTGCGTGCGCTCGAGCACTTCGTAATAGCCGTCGCGCTCACGCTGGATCTGCGCCGACAGGCTGTAGAAGCGCTCGCCGCTGCCGTCGGCGCGGGCCAGGAACAGGTCGCCGGCGGCACGCGCGATGCGGCCGTTGCCGTCGTCGAAAGGGTGCAGCGTGACGAGCCACAGGTGCGCCAGCGCGGCCTTCACGAGCGGCGGCTCGACGGTGTCGGCGTTCGCCCAGGCGACGAAGTTCGCCATCTCGGTCGGCAGCACGTCGGCCGGCGGCGCCTGGAAGTGCATCCGCTGCCGCGCGCCGCGGCCCGACACCACCTGCATCGGCCCGGTCGCGTCGCGGCGCCAGGCGCCGACGGTGATTTCGTGCAAGCCGCTGCGGCCGGTCGGGAACAGCGCCGCGTGCCACGCGCAAAGCCGCGCCTCGGTCAGAGGCGCAGCATGGTTTGCGGTGGCGTCGAGCACCATCTCGACGACGCCGTCGACGTGGCGGTCCGACGCCGCCAGCGCGCCGATGTCGACCCCGAGCCGACGCGCGATCGACGACCGGACCGACGCGGCGTCGAGTCGCTCGCCCTCGATCGCGCTCGTTCGCAGCACATCGTCGGTCAGCGACTGCAGGGTGGCGCGCTCTCGCAGCTCGAAGCCGACGTCGGCCAGACGGCCGGACAGCTGCCCCTGCGCGCGGGCCACGTCGGCCAGCTGCGCGGCGATCGCGGCCAGGTCGTAGCGCATTGCCGGCCAAGCGGCGTGCTGCCAGATGAAGGTGTCGGGGGCAGGCCGCATGCGGCGAATGCTAGCGATATTCGCCGCGTTCAATGCGGCGAATATCCGCACTGTTCGCCGCAGCCCGCGCCGGCGCGCCCTGCGACCTCGCTGCGCACCTCGACCCGCCACTCCGGTTGAAGGGGCCGCCTCGTCGCTTCGCCGGCAACCCCGACCATCCGCCTGCGCCGGCTCCGGTCGCGGAGCAGCTTCCGCCCGGCCCCACACTACGCGGTGTGAACGCCAAGTCGATCGACAAGGCCCTTGTCTGGCTGCGCCGCGACCTGCGCGTCGACGACCATGCCGCGCTGTACCACGCGCTGCGCGCGGCGCGGCAGGTGTGGGTGGCGTTCGTCTTCGACCGCGCGATCCTCGACCCGCTGCCGCGCGCCGACCGGCGCGTCGAGTTCATCCGCGACAGCCTGGTCGGCGTCGACGCCGAA
>CBDUBX010000228.1:0-4493 GCA_965365495.1 uncultured Burkholderiales bacterium | reverse complement strand
TCGCCGCCTCGAGCGCGAAGAAGATGAACGTGAAGCTGGCGTAGATCAGGCTCGTCACGGTGCTGCCGAGGTAGCCAAAGCCGGCGCCGCGGGTCAGCAGGTCCATGTCCAGGCCGTGGCGCGCGGCGTAAACGCTGATCGGCAGTCCGGCGGCGAAGATCACGGCCGCGGTGGCGACGATCGCGAGCGCGGCGTTGACGAAGCCGAACTGCAGCAGCAGCGTCGCGCCGACGGCCTCGAGGACGAGGAAGGCCGCCGCGCCGGCGAACGCGGTGTGCGCAACGCGCAGCGGCGACCACTTGCGGAACGACCGCGGCGTGAAGCGCAGCGCGTAGTCCTCGATCGTTTCGCTCGCGACCCAGGCGTTGTAGTCGCGCCGCACCTTGACGACGCGCTGAAGCGGTGCGTCTTCGCGCCAACGCGGTGCGGCGGCTTCGGCGGCGCTGGCGGTCGGCGGCATCGACGCCGGTGACTGCACGAAGCGCACCAATGCCGCGACGCGCCGCGGACCGGGCTACGATCGCCCGGCACCGAAACTGCAATGCCGTCGCCGCATGGACCTGACCCCGCGCGAGAAGGACAAGCTGCTGCTGTTCACCGCCGCGCTGCTGGCCGAACGGCGCCGCGCTCGCGGGTTGAAGCTGAACGTTCCCGAGTCGATCGCGCTGATCAGCGCGGCGATCCTCGAAGGCGCGCGCGACGGCAAGACCGTGGCGCAGCTGATGGGCGACGGCAAGTCCGTGCTCGCCCGCGACGACGTGATGGACGGCGTGCCGGAAATCGTCACCGAGATCCAGGTCGAGGCGACGTTTCCCGACGGCACGAAGCTCGTCACCGTCCACCAACCGATCGTCTGACGCGCGAGAGGCCGACCGTGATCCCCGGCGAGATCGTCACCGACGACGGCGACCACGAGCTCAACCCCCGCCGCCGGCGCGCGACGCTCGTCGTCGCCAACACCGGCGACCGGCCGATCCAGGTCGGATCGCACTACCACTTCGCCGAGACCAACGCCGCGCTGGTCTTCGACCGCAGCGCGGCGCGCGGCATGCGGCTCGACGTCGCCAGCGGCACCGCGGTGCGCTTCGAGCCCGGGCAGGAGCGCACGGTGACGCTCGTCGAACTCGGCGGGCGCCGCCACGCGTGGGGCTTTCGCGGCCTCGTCAACGGCCCGCTGTGACCGCCATCGACCGCTCGTGACGACCATTTCGCGCCGCGCCTACGCCGAACTTTTCGGCCCGACCGTCGGCGACCGCGTGCGGCTGGCCGATACCGGCCTCATGGTCGAGGTCGAAGACGACTACACGGTGCGTGCCGGCGGCTACGGCGAGGAGGTGAAGTTCGGCGGCGGCAAGACGATCCGCGACGGCATGGGCCAGAGCCAGGTCGCCAACGGCCCCGGCGCGCACGAGGCGCACGACGTCGTCGTCACCAACGCGCTGATCGTCGACCACTGGGGCATCGTCAAGGCCGACATCGGCATCAAGGGCTGCCGCATCGCGGCGATCGGCAAGGCCGGCAATCCCGATGTGCAGGACGGCGTCGACATCGTCGTCGGCCCCGGCACCGAGATCATCGCCGGCGAAGGGATGATCGTCACCGCCGGCGGCGTCGACTGCCACGTCCATTTCATCTGCCCGCAGCAGATCGACGAGGCGCTGGCGTCGGGGATCACGACGATGCTCGGCGGCGGCACCGGTCCGGCCACCGGCACGCTGGCGACGACCTGCACGCCGGGGCCCGAGAACCTGCACCGGATGCTGCTGGCCGCCGAGCATTACCCGATGAACCTCGGCTTCCTCGGCAAGGGCAACGCCAGCCGGCCCGAGGCGCTGAGCCAGCAGATCGCCGCCGGCGCGATCGGGCTGAAGCTGCACGAGGACTGGGGCACGACGCCGGCGGCGATCGACAACTGCCTGACGATGGCCGAGGTCACCGACACGCAGGTGTCGATCCACAGCGACACGCTCAACGAGAGCGGCTTCGTCGAGGACACGATCGCCGCGACGCGCGGGCGCACGCTGTGCGCGTTCCACACCGAAGGCGCCGGCGGCGGCCACGCGCCCGACATCCTGAAGGTCGTCGGCGAGGCCAACTTCCTGCCCAGCAGCACCAACCCGACGATGCCGTACACGGTGAACACCGTCGACGAGCACCTCGACATGCTGATGGTGTGCCACCACCTCGACGCCGGCGTCGCCGAGGATCTGGCGTTCGCCGAAAGCCGCATCCGCCGCGAGACGATCGCCGCCGAGGACGTGCTGCACGACCTCGGCGCGATCAGCATGATGAGCAGCGACAGCCAGGCGATGGGCCGCGTTGGCGAGGTCGTCACGCGCACCTGGCAGACGGCGCACAAGATGAAGGGCCAGCGCGGCTGGCTGGCGCCACCGCCGCCAGCGGCGGCCTCTCCTGCCGGGCGGGAAGGCGCGCGGGGCGAGGGGGTCGCGCGCCTGGCGCGCAACGACAACTTCCGCATCAAGCGCTACGTCGCCAAGTACACGATCAACCCGGCGATCGCCAACGGCGTCGCCCACGACGTCGGCAGCGTCGAGCCCGGCAAGTGGGCCGACCTCGTGCTGTGGCGGCCGGCGTATTTCGGCGTCAAGCCGAGCCTCGTGCTCAAGGGCGGGTTCATCGCGTCGGCGCTGATGGGCGACGCCAACGCGTCGATCCCGACGCCGCAGCCGGTGCACGTTCGGCCGATGTTCGCAAGCCACGGCAAGCTCGTCGCGGCGACCAGCCTGACCTTCGTCAGCCACAGCGCGCACGACGCCGGGATCGGCCGCCAGCTGGGGCTGGCCAAGCGCCTGTCGGCGGTGCGCGGCTGCCGCGGCGTGACCAAGGCCGACATGGTCCACAACGCCGCGCTGCCGGCGATGGAGATCGACCCGCAGACCTACCGCGTGCGCGCCAACGGCGAGCTACTCACCTGCGACCCGGCGACGGTGCTGCCGCTAGCGCAGCGGTATTTGTTGTTCTGAATCATCCGACCGCTTGCAGCCGCTCGGCGATCCACGTGGCGAGCGCCGCCTCACCGAGGTCGCCCGCCGCCACGGCCAGCATCGTCAGCACGCAATCGGCGTCGCTGGCCGCGAGCCGCCGGCCGTTGAGCGCGAGGAACAGTTCGACGGCGACGAACGCGGTGCGCTTGTTCCCGTCGACGAACGGATGGTTGCGGGCGATGCCGAAGCCGTAGGCCGCGGCGAGCTCAGCCACCCCGGGCTCACCGTACGCCGCCAAGTGGCGCGGCCGCGCAAGAGCGGATTCGAACAACCCTTCGTCGCGCGTCCCCGTCGCTCCCCCATGCTCGAGCAACTGTTCGTCGTGGACCGCGCGCAGGACCGCCGCGTCGATCCAGACCCAAGGCTCGTTGGTCACTTGGCCAACTCGCGCAGCACCGCCCGCCGCTGCTTCATGATCTCGCGCGCGCGCGTCATCTGGGCTTCGAACTCGGCGCTGTACGGCGTCAGGTTCACGCCGTTCGCCGCATCGGTCAGAAAGACCGTGTCGCCCTTCTGCAGCTTCAGGCGCGCGAGGACTTCCTTGGGCAGGATGACGCCGACCGAGTTGCCGATCTGCGTGAGCTTGAGTGCGGTCATCGCCGGCTCCAAGTTATAACGTTCGTAATACTAACCGCGTTTCTCGCGTTAAGCCAGCGTCGCATCCGGCGCGATCGACAATCGACCCCCATGCTGACAGCCGACAAGCGCATTCCCGGCGGCCGTGGCGTCGCGCCGGCGTTGCAGCGCCGCGCGGCGACGGTCGAACTGGCGTGGGATGTCCGCTGCCGCAGCCGCTTCGAGCTGACCGACAGCCGCGGCCGCCGCGTCGCCGTTTTCCTGCCGCGCGGCAGCGTCGTTCGCGGCGGCGACCTGCTCGTCGTTGACGACGGCAGCCTGGTGCGCGTGCACGCCGCCGCACAGCCGGTGCTCGTCGTGCGCGCCTGCGCCACCCATGGCACGCCGAGCGACCTCGCACGGGCGTCGTACCACCTCGGCAACCGCCACGTCGCGGTCGAAGTGCGGGCCGACCACCTGAAGATCGAACCCGATGCGGTGCTCGCCGAGATGCTGGCGTCGATGCATCTGCACGTGACCGAAGCGTCCGCGCCGTTCGAGCCCGAAGGGGGTGCGTACGGCGACCGTGGTGGTCGGGCGCACGGCCACCGGCATCGGCACGATCACGATCACGATCACGATCACGACCACGATCACGACCCAGAACCCGAACACGAAAACGACAAAGGCCACGATCACGATGACGAGCACGGCCGCGGTCGGGTCCACGCGCCCGGCCGCGCCCCCGCGCAGCTCCACGACCGCAACGCCGTGCACGGTGACGGCCGCAACGCTGCACCGGAACGCGATCGTCGACCCGCCGACGACGCTCGCTCTGCGGCAGGGCACGCCGCGCACCGCGACGGCAACGATCGGTGACCGCCGTCGACGACCGCCGCGCCGCGGCCACGCTGCTGCAACTGATGTGGCTGG
>CBDUBX010000227.1:0-4494 GCA_965365495.1 uncultured Burkholderiales bacterium | reverse complement strand
CCAACGCCGGCAGCGACCTGGCGCAGGTGCGCACCCGCGCCGAGCCGCAGGGCGACGGCAGCTACCGGCTGTTCGGCACGAAGATCTTCATCACCTACGGCGAGCACGACCTCGCCGACAACATCGTCCACCTGGTCCTCGCGCGCGTGACCGGCGCGCCCGACGGCGTCAAGGGCATCTCGCTGTTCATCTGCCCGAAATGGCTGCCCGACGGCACGCGCAACGACGTGCACTGCGTCGGCATCGAGCACAAGCTCGGCATCAAGGCGAGCCCGACGGCGACGCTGCAGTACGGCGACCACGGCGGCGCCGTCGCGTGGCTCGTCGGCGCCGAGAACCGCGGCCTCGAGACGATGTTCATCATGATGAATGCGGCGCGCTTTGCGGTCGGGCTGCAGGGGGTGGCCGTCGCCGAACGCGCGTACCAGCAGGCGGTGGCATTCGCGCGCGAGCGCGTGCAAGGGCGGCCGGCCGACGGCAGCGCCGGTGCCGGCGCGCCGATCGTCCACCACCCCGACGTGCGCCGGATGCTGGCGACGATGCGCGCGCAGACCGAGGGCTGCCGTGCGTTGGCGCTGGTCGGCGCCGCGGCCTACGACGCGGCGCACGCCCACCCCGACGCCGACGCGCGGCGCGACAACCAGGCTTTCTACGAATTCCTCGTGCCGCTGATCAAGGGCTTGTCGACCGAGATGAGCCTGGATGTCGCGAGCCTCGGCGTGCAGGTTCATGGCGGCATGGGCTACATCGAGGAAACCGGCGCCGCGCAGTACCTGCGCGACGCCAAGATCCTGACGATCTACGAAGGGACGACGGCGATCCAGGCCAACGACCTCGTCGGCCGCAAGACGCAGCGCGACGGCGGCGCGGTGGCGCGCGGCATCGCGCTGCAGATCGAGCGCACCGCGGCGGCGCTGGCACAGCGGCCGTCCGACGCGTGCCAGGCGATGGCCCGCCGGCTCGACGCCGCGCAGCGCGCGTTCGCCGATGTCGTCGACTTCGTCGTCGACCACGGCAAGACCGACCCGGCCGCGGTCTATGCCGGTAGCGTGCCGTACCTGCTGCTGGCCGGCACGACGGTCGCCGGCTGGCTGATGGCGCGCGCGCTGATCGCCGCCGAGGACGAGCTCGCCGCCGGGCGCGACGCCGACTTCATGCGCGCCAAGGTTGCGACCGCGCGGTTCTACGCCGACCACGTAGTGAACCGCGTGCCGGCGTGGCGCGACAGCATCGTCGACGGCGCGCGCGCCGCGGCCGACTTCCCGGTCGAGGCGTTCTGATGGCGCCGGTCGAACGTTCGTTGCCGCCGGTGCTGGCGCGGCTGCCGCTGCCGATCTTCGGCGCGCCGCTGTTCATCGTTTCGAACCCGAAGCTCGTCGTCGCGCAGTGCACCGCCGGCGTCGTCGGCAGCATGCCGGCGTTGAACGCGCGGCCCGCGGCGCAACTCGACGAGTGGCTGGCCGAGATCACCGAGTCGCTCGCCGCGTGGGACCGCGACCACCCGGACTCGCCGGCGGCGCCGTTCGCGATCAACCAGATCGTCCACCGCAGCAACGACCGGCTCGAGGCCGACCTCGCGATGTGCGCGAAGTACCGCGTGCCGATCGTCATCACGAGCCTCGGCGCGCGTGTCGACGTCAACGCCGCGGTCCACGGCTGGGGCGGCATCGTGCTGCACGACGTGATCAACGACGCGTTCGCGCGCAAGGCCGTCGACAAAGGTGCCGACGGGCTGATCGCGGTGGCCGCCGGCGCCGGCGGCCATGCCGGCGTGAAGAGCCCGTTCGCGCTGGTGCAGGAGATCCGCCGCTGGTTCGGCGGACCGTTGGCGCTGTCCGGGGCGATCGCCACCGGCGACGCGGTGCTCGCCGCGCAGGCGATGGGCGCGGACTTCGCCTACGTCGGCTCGGCGTTCATCGCCACCGACGAGGCGCGCGCGTCGCCGGCGTACAAGCAGTGCATCGTCGATTCGACGAGCGACGACATCGTCTACTCGAACCTCTTCACCGGCGTCCACGGCAACTACCTCGCGCCGAGCATCCGCAATGCGGGTCTCGACCCGGACGACCTGCCGACCAGCGACCCCTCGAAGATGGATTTCGGCGGCGAAGGCGCGAAGAAAGCGTGGAAGGACATCTGGGGTTGCGGCCAGGGCATCGCCGCGGTCGACGCGGTGGTGCCGGCGCGCGCACTGTGCGCCCGGCTGGCACGCGAGTACGCCGCGGCGCGGCAGCGCATCGTGGCGTTGCCCGCACGTTAGGTCGGCTGGCGCGGCCGGCGAGCCGCGCGCGGATAGCGTCGCGCGTCTGCCCGTTCAGCGGCGCACGCCGCTGCCCGCAGCCGCGTCGCGCAGCCGCTCGAAGTGCCAGCGATATTCGAACGACTCGATCGCGTTGTCCCAGCGGCCGACGAGCATCGCCGCACCGACGACGGCGACGAACGCGCCGACCGCGACCGCTGCGACAACGCGACCCGACACCGCGGCGCCGCGCCTTGTGCCGACGAACAGCGTGTCGCGCACCGGGCACGCGTCGACGCAGCGCAGGCAGCTCGAGCACTCGTCGCTGACGACGTGACCGGTCGGCGATTCGGCGCGGCGCGCGCCGACGCGGTGCACGGCGATGCGCGACGGGCATGCGCGGCTGCACAGCTCGCAGTCGATGCAGCGCGACTTCACGCGCGCCACGCGCAGCGGCGCGACGAGGCCGACGGCGCCGAGCAGCGCTCCGTACGGGCACAGGTAGCGGCACCAGAAGCGGTCGATCAGCACCGACGCGGCGGCCAGCGCGGCGAACACCGACGCCGCGACCGGCGTGATGCGCGCGAAGAACAGGTACATCTCGATGTCGGCGACGCGGTTGTAGGCGCCGTCGACGAACGCGCCGAGCACGAGCGCGCTCATCGTCGCGATCGAGCCGACGAAGAACGCGAGCAGCAGGTACTTCAGCGACCGCAGCGGCCAGTCGAGCCAGCGCCACGGCACGACGTTGCGCCCGAACACACGGCGGCCGACCCAGGCGAGCGCTTCGCCGAGCGTGCCCAGCGGGCAGATCCAGCTGCAGAACGACTTCTTCACGAGCCAGCCGGTCGCGACCGCGGCGAGCAGCACCACGGTTGCCGCCGGGTGCACCGCGTTCAGCTCGCCGCTGCGGACCCACGCGACGAGGCCGAGCAGGCCGCTGATCGGCAGGAAGGCGTCGGCGCCGGCCGGGCGCTGCGGCGCCGACGCGGCGTCGGCCGCGCGCGCCGCGTCGGTGGACAGGCCCCAGTCGACGAAGACCGCGAACTCGACGCCGATCCACACGCACAGCGCGACGAAACCGAGCTGCACCGCGTGCCGCAGGAACAACGGGTCGTGGCGCAGGCGTTGCACGATGCGGCGGTGCCACGGCAGCGCCGCATCGGCGCGGAACGGGCGGCGGCGCAGCTCCTTCGGCAGCTTCTTGATCCGCAGCTCGATCGGTGCGGTCGGAACGGACGCGTGGCGCGCGGCGGGCGAGGCGCCCAAGCCGGCACGAGAGTTCGGGTCGGGCATCGCGTCGAGCTTAAGCAGCTGGCTGCGCGCGCTGATTGACCCAGATCGACGAACCCGCCGGCGCGGCGCGCGACCGCGCGCCAACGAAGCGGGGTGGTACAGTCGCCGCCGCGCCCGAAGCGGCATCGTCCGGGCAGCCAACGCTATTCCGCCCCCGGTGCAGCCGGGGCGGCGGAAGGTCGAACCACCCATCGCAGCCCGGCAGACCCGCGGCAAAGGTGAGCGCCAGATGATCGAGCAGCACAGGTCCAGCTCGTACCTGTTCGGCGGCAACGCGCCGTACGTCGAGGAGCTCTACGAGACCTACCTCGACAACCCGGGCAGCGTCCCCGAGAACTGGCGCGCCTACTTCGACCGGTTGCAGCACGTGCCGGCGGTCGACGGCTCGCAGTCGCCCGACATCGCTCACGCGCCGGTGGTCGCGTCGTTCGCGCAGCGCGCCAAGGCCAACGCGTTCGCGCTGAAGGCCAGCGAGGCCGACCTCGCGGTCGCGCGCAAGCAGGTCCACGTCCAGTCGCTGATCGCCGCCTACCGCGTGCTCGGCGCGCGCTGGGCCGACCTCGACCCGCTGAAGCGCCACGAACGGCCGAAGATCCCCGAACTCGAGCCGGCGTTCTACGACCTGACCGAGGCCGACCTCGACATCACGTTCTCGGCGACGAACACGTACTTCTCGAAGTCCGAGCACATGACGCTGCGCGAGATCGTGCAGGCGTTGCGTCAGACCTATTGCGGGACGATCGGCGCCGAGTTCATGCACGGCATGGAGCCGGTCGAAAAGCGCTGGTGGCAGGAGCGGCTCGAGTCGACGCGCAGCACGCCCGACTTCGACGCCGACGCGAAGCGGCACATCCTGCAGCGGCTGACCGCCGCCGAAGGCCTCGAGCGCTACCTGCACACGAAATACGTCGGCCAGAAGCGCTTCTCGCTCGAAGGCGGCGAGAGCTTCATCGCCAGCA
>CBDUBX010000226.1:0-4510 GCA_965365495.1 uncultured Burkholderiales bacterium | reverse complement strand
TCGGTCGGCGGCGAGGCGAGCAACAACTACCTGTTCGGCTACATGCGCTTCGCGCACTTCGCCGCGGGCTACGTCTTCGCGGTGTTCTTCCTGCTGCGGCTGGTGTGGGTGTTCGTCGGCAACGAGTTCGCGCGCGAGATCTTCCTCGTGCCGGTGCGGATGCTGACGAGGTCGTGGTGGCGCGGGCTGTACCAGCAGATCCGCTACTACATGTTCCTCAACCGCAGCGCCCACCCGTACCAGGGGCACAACCCGCTGGCGATGGCGGCGATGTTCTTCATGTACGTGATCGGCACCGTGTTCATGATCGTCACCGGCTTCGCGCTGTACGGCGAAGGCGCCGGCTACGACAACTGGCGCTACACGGTGTTCTCGTCGTGGGCGCTGCCGCTGTTCGGCGGCAGCCAGAACACCCACACGCTGCACCACCTCGGCATGTACTGGCTGATCATCTTCACGATCGTCCACGTCTACATGGTCGTGCGCGAGGACATCGGCTCCGACGAGACGGTGCTCAGCACGATGGTCAACGGCTGGCGCGTGAGCAAGCGGTGACGAACGGCGCCGCGTCGACCCCGCCGGCCGTCGACGCGCCGCCCGGCGGCGTGCTCGTCCTCGGCATCGGCAACGTGCTGTGGGCCGACGAGGGCTTCGGCGTGCGCGCGCTCGAAGCGCTGCACGCGCGCGTGGCGCTGCCCGAATCGGTCAGTCTCGTCGACGGCGGCACGCAGGGGCTGTACCTGCTCGACCACGTGTGCTCGGCAAGCCGCGCGCTCGTCTTCGACGCGATCGACTTCGGCCTGCCGCCGGGCACGCTGCGCGTGCTGCGCGACGACGAAGTGCCGGTGTGGGGCGACACCAAGATGAGCCTGCACCAGGCGACGTTCCAGGAGCTGCTGTCGGTGGCCCATCTGCGCGGGCGCTTCCCGCCGCGGATCACCGTCGTCGGCGTGCAGCCGGCGGTGCTCGACGACCTCGGCGGCAGCCTCAGCCCGGTGGTGCGCGCGCGCGTCGACGAGGCGGTCGAGATCGCGCTGGCCGAGCTCGCCGCGTGGGGCGTCGACGCGCTGCCGCGCGACGCCGGCGCGGTGCCCGAGGCGCTGAGCCCCGGCGCGCTGGCGCTCGCGAGCTACGAGACCGACCGCCCGTCGGCCGACGCTGCGTGCCGCATCGGCGACGCGCGCTTCCTGCCCGCGCGCGCCGCGGCGGACGGTCGCGGCTGATGTGCATCGGCACGCCGCTGGCCGTCGTCGACGTCGTCGGCGAGCACCGCGCGTGGTGCGAGGCCGACGGCGTGCGCGAGCTGCTCGACCTGTCGCTGGTCGGCCCGCAATCGGTCGGCACCTGGGTGCTCGGCTTCCACGGCGCGGCACGCGAGGTGATGGACGAGCAAGCCGCAGCGCAGGCGCGCGCCGCGCGCCGCGCACTGGCCACGGTGCTGGCCGGCGGCGCCGACGTCGACGCGTTCTTCGCCGACCTCGTCAACCGCGAACCCGAGCTGCCGGCGCATCTGCAGCCATCGTCATGAACGCCCCCGGCGCCCCCGCCCCTGCCCCGGCCGCTGCGGGCGCCGCGCTGCACCCGCTGCTGCAGCGGCTGCTGCGCGACACCGACGGCGCGCTGCTCGATGCGGCGGCATACGACGCGTGGGCCGGTGCCGCCGGCGCGGCGATGGTGGTTTTTGCCGAATCGCCCGAGCGGCAGAAGGAAACGCTCGATCTGGCGGTCGTCGCGGTCGAGCTCCATGCGCTGGCGGCGAAGTCGTTTCGCGTCGCGCTGCTGACGCCCGACGCGGCACGCGCGATCGCGCCGCGCTACGGCTTCGCGCGCTGGCCGGCCTTCGTGCTGCTGCGCGACGGCGGCTACGTCGGCGCGGTCGACGGGCTGCGCGACTGGGACGTCTACGTCGCCGAGCTGCGGCGGCTGCTCGCCGCCGCGCCCACCCGCCCGCCGGGCGTCGGCATCCCCGTCGCCGCCGCCGGCGACAGCGCGGGCTGCGGCTGACGCGAGCGCGCGCCGGCCGCCTTAGACGCGCGGGATCCGACCGCACCGACCCTGGAGGAACCCGTTCGATGCGACCCCTCAACATCCCGATCGTCGATGCCGCCGCCGTCGCCGCAGCCGAGGCCGACGACTTTTCGGCGCTGGCGATGCCGCGCGAGATGAGCACGTTCGAGATGCCGCGCATCCCCGACCCCGGCCCGGGCCACGACACCGCCGGCGCACGCGACGTGCTGCAGGCCTTCGTCGACCGCTACGGCCGCTGGCTCGACGGCGACGGCGACGCGCCGGCGCTCGACCTCGCCGGGCTCGACCCCGCGGTGATGCGCGTGCTCAACGAGACGCTCGGCGAAGGCGAAGTCTGCGCGACCATCGCCGCCGACCACGAGATCCGGCTGCAGGAGACCGTGTTCTCCGGCGTCTGGCGCGAGCAGCACGTCGCCGGTTCGCGGTTGCTGCACGACGTGCTGCTGGCCGCGCCGATCCCGCCGATCGTCGTGCGCAGCGCGGCCGCGGCGGCATCGGCGACGCTGCGCGAGCTCGACCTGCCGCCCGGCGCGATGAACGTGCCGCCGTTGCTGCACGAGCTGCAGCAGGCCGCCGAGGTCTGCACCGACGCGACGCCGCCGCACGTCGTCAACCTGACGCTGCTGCCGCTGTCGCCGGCCGACACCGCCCACCTCGACGCGGTGCTCGGCGTCGGGCCGGTGGTCGTGCTGTCGCGCGGCTTCGGCAACTGCCGCATCGGCAGCACCGCGCTGCGCCACACCTGGCGCGTGCAGTACTTCAACAACATGCAGACGCTGATCCTGAACACGATCGAAGTCGTCGCGGTGCCGCAGGCGGCGCTGGCCGCGCCCGACGACCTGGTCGACACGCGCGGGCGGCTCGAAGAGCTGGTGCGCTGGATCGACGCGAGCGCGGCAGCGGTCTGAAGCGCCGCGCTGCCACTCGCAACCGCCCGAGCTGCGATGACCGCGCCCGCGCCGCCGCGCCGCCACGCCGAGATCGACGCCACGACGCGGCTCGAATGCGGCGTCTGCTGGTCGGTCTACGACCCGGCCGTCGGCGACCCGGTGTGGCAGATCCCGCCCGGCACGCCGTTCACCGAGCTGCCGCCGCACTGGAGCTGCCCGAACTGCGCCGCCGAGCAGCGCCAGTTCCTCGTCGTCGACGACGCGGGCGAGAGATGACACCGCCGGCCGACGAACGCCCGTGCCCGGCGGCGGCGCTCGAGCACCGCTTCACCGCGCTGCTGAACACGCAGATGGCCGGCCTGCCGATCGTCCGCCCGGCGCTCGGCGTGCAAGCGGTCGGCTTCCGGCCCTGGCAAGGCCACTGGCTCGGTGTACTCGCGACGCCGTGGTTCATGAACCTCGTGCTGATGCCGCGCGACGACGCGCAGTGGCGTGCGATCGCGATCGCCGAGCGCGAGGTTCGCAGCCATGCCTTTCCGGCCGGCGACTTCGCGTTCATCGGCAGCCGCGACGGGGTGCTCGGCGATTGGCAGGCGTGCTCGCTGTTCTCGCCGATGTTCGACTTCGCCGACGACGCGGCCGTGCGCGCGACCGCGGCCGCGGCGCTCGACGCACTGTTCGCACCGGCCGGCGATGTCGGCATCGCGACCGAGGGCCGCGCCGATCGCGTTGCCGACGACGACCGCGCGGACCGCGCCGACCGCGACGGGCTCGCGGACCGTGCCGACTCCGTCGCCGTCGCCGGCCGGGCCGACGGTGCCGCGGCGACGCCGCGCAGCGCGTCGAAGCGCGACTTCCTGTTCGGCCGCCACCGCGACCCCCGATGACCGCCGAAGGCGAGCTGCGCGTCGGCATGCGCGTCGCCAGCGGGCGCATCGACAGCGTCCGCATCGCGTCGACGCGGCCAGACGTCGCGCCGCGGCTGCTCGCCGGGCGGCGCGTCGTCGAGGCGCAGGCGGCGCTGCCGCTGATCTTCTCGATCTGCGGCCGCTCGCACAGCGCGGCCGCGGCACTGGCGTGCGCCGCGGCGACCACCGGCGACGAACCGTCGCCGGCCGCGGTGCGCGCCGCGCAGGCCGCGCTCGCCGCCGAGGCGCAGCGCGAGATCGCGCTCGCGCTGCTGCTGCAGTGGCCGCGGCGCATCGGCGAAGTCGCCGACGCCGCCGCGCTGCAAGCCGCGCGCCGCGCGGTGGCCGCGCCCGCCGACGGCGCGGCGCTGGCGCAGGCGGTGTTCGGCGGCCCCGCGGCCGCGTGGCTCGCGCGCGACGTCGCCGCGGTCGACGACTGGTGCGAACGCGGAGCGACGGTCGCGGCGCGCTGCCTGCGCGCAGCGGCGCTCACGGCGCGCGCGACGACGGGCGCGACCGCGGACGCCGGCGCACCGGCGAGTGCCGCGGCGGTGCCTACGGGCGCCGCGGCGTTCGTGCCGCGCCACCCCGATGTCGAGGACCTGCAAACGATGGCCGCGGCGGTCGACGCCGACGCCGATTTCGCGCGCGTGCCGCTGTGGCACGGCGCGCCGGCCGAAACCG
>CBDUBX010000225.1:0-4581 GCA_965365495.1 uncultured Burkholderiales bacterium | reverse complement strand
AACGGCAGCTTCCCAAGCTTCATACGAGGGTTCGATTCCCTTCACCCGCTCCAGCCTTGCGGTTGCCGCGCTGCCCGCTGCCGCGCTGCACCTACCGGCACTGACGCCGCACGCCGCACGCCGCACCCCCGGGGCTGCCGAGCGCGCCGGCGCCACGTTCGCCGCCACCGCCTCGGCGCCCGTTGCGGGCGCCTTGCCGACTACGGGTCGCCCCTGATCCGACCGCTACGCCGGCGTTCCCTTCGTCGACGAACAATCGTCGCAAACTTGATTTAGGTCACTGTGGGGTCGCGGTTTTCGAACCGACCCGGGCGGCGACCGTGTGCAATCGACGGACCGTTATGACTCAACGGAGCGAGGTAACTGTGGACCGACAAAACCGAACGGACAGGCTCCGCCCGGGCCCGCGCAGGGCAGGGTGGCTCTTTGCCAGCGTGCTGTTGGCGGCGCTTGCCGCTTGCGGCGGCGACGATGGCGCAACCGGGCCGGCCGGCCCGCCGGGCCCCCCCGGCACTCCGGGAACCCCCGGCACGCCCGGCGCCCCCGGCAGCGGCACCCTGGTCAACGTCGGCAGCCTGACGTCCGAAGAGTGGGCCGAGTCGATGTTCAGCGCCGAGATCACCGGCGTGACGATCGCCGGCGCGCCGGTGGTGAACTTCCGCGTCATGGACGCGCAAGGCCGCCCGGTCGTCGGTCTGGGTTCCACGTCGCAAGGGCCGACGGCCACGTTGGCGTCGTACCCCAACCTGGGCTTCACGCTCGCCAAGCTCGTTCCCGGTAGCGACGGCTCGCAGAGCCGCTGGGTCAGCTACGTCGTCACGACGATCCCGACGCGCAACGCCACCACCGGCGTCGTCGGCGCTGCCGCACCGACGCGGCCGACCACCGACAACCAGGGCACGCTCGTCGACAACGGCGACGGCACCTACCGCTACACGTTCGCGCGCGACATCACGCAGGTCGGCACGCAGATCGCCGCGATGACGGTCAGCGACGCCAACCGCGCCTGGCTCGGCGACCTCGCCTACCAGCCGAACCTGCCGCACCGCGTCGCGATGCGCCTGTACGGCAACGCGCCCGGCACCGGCAGCAACACCCCGACCGGCACGACGACGACGCCCGGCGTCGCGATGGAGCACCCGGTCAACGCGATCTACGACTTCGTTCCGGCCACCGGCGCAGCGCTCACCGGCGACGCCAAGCCGCGCGAGGTCGTCGACACCGAGAGCTGCCATTCGTGCCACGCCAACGAGTTCCGGCCGCACGGCGGGTCGTACAACAAGGTCGAGTTCTGCGTCACCTGCCACACCGACCAGCGCGCCTACGGCCGCACGGCGGTCGCGTCGTCGGGCTTCGACTTCCCCGCGATCACGGAAGAAGCCGAAGTCGACCCGGCGACCGGCATCACGTCGTACGAGTACACGCCGAACCTGTACATCGCCGACGGCGTGCCGCTCGGCAACTTCACCGTGATGATCCACGGCATCCACAACGGCCATTCGCTGGTCAAGTCGAACTACAACTACGCGAGCGTGGTGTTCGACATGAAGGGCTACTCCATGCTCAACAACGGGCAGGAGATGTGCACGGTCTGCCACGACCAGTCCGTTGCGGTCGACGCCGATCACTACAACACGCAGCCTTCGATCCGCGCCTGCGGCTCGTGCCACGACGGCATCAACTTCGCCACCGGCGAAGGCGCGACGCTGGCCGACGCCGGCGCCGCCGAGGCCGCCCCCGCGGGCAGCCCGGCGACGACGATTGCGATGAACGGCCACTTCGGCACCGGCCCCGGCACCGCGCCGGGCTTCACCGACGCCCAGTGCGCGATCTGCCACACCCCCGCGCAGATCCTGGAAAGCCACCAGACCGAGAACATCACGGCGCACAACCCGACGATCGACCCGGCGCTGCGGACGTTCGTGTACGAGATCCTCTCGGCGCGCGTCGACCCGGCGACGAACAACCTGACGATCGAGTTCGGCATCCGCCAGAACGGCGAGCTGCTGCCGCTGTCGGCGTTCACGACGGGGCCGACGGTGACGAACCCGCTCGCAGGCTTCACCGGCGGGCCGTCGTTCCTGCTGGGATACGCCGAGAACCGCACGATGCTCGACGGCGTCGCGATGCCTGCCGACTACACCAACCGCCCCGGTACGTCGGCGACCACCGCCGGCCAGCCGCACACGGTGTCGCTGGCGCAGCTGGTGAGCACGAACAACGCCGCCAACTACACGATCGCGGCGTCGACGGCGAACGCCGGCTACTACACCGCGACGATCTACGGCAGCGGCACGGCGGCCTTCCCGGTCGGCGCGACGATGCGCGCGGTGGCGTTGCAGGGCTACTTCACGCAACTGAACGGCACCAACAGCCTCATCGCACCGCCGGCGGGGATTGGCCGGCACGCGATCTCGGTCGTCGAACCGGTCGAAGGCGACACCGTCCGCCGCACGATCGTCGACTCGGCGAAGTGCGCGAACTGCCACGAGTGGTTCGAGGCGCACGGCGGCCAGCGCGTCTACGACGTGCAGGTGTGCGTGATCTGCCACAACACCGACATCACGTCGAGCGGCCGCGGCATCACCGACGCACGACTCGCGGCGTACGCCAGCTTCACCGAAGGCGACCTCGAGACGCTCGCCAACCTCGGCTTCGACCGCACCGCGGTGAACGCTGCGCTCGCCTTCCCGGTCGAGAGCAACAACATGAAGGACATGATCCACGGCATCCACGCCGGGCGCGAACGCGTCGATCCGTTCACCGACATCCGCGACCGCGGCTCGGTGCTCGTGTTCCTCGACTTCGGCCGCATGGACTTCCCGGGCGAACTGGCGAACTGCGAGACCTGCCACGTGAGCGCGACGTCGTCGACGACGACGTACAACACGGTGCCGATGAACGCGCTGCCGTCGAAGCAGGAAGCGCGCAGCCCGGCGTACGCCGCGGCGCTCGCCGGCGGCACGGCGACGCCGTTGGACGCGCGGGCATCGCTGCCGAACGAGTACGACACCGACATCGTGAGGACGCCGTACTCGGCGGCGTGCGCGAGCTGCCACGACGCAGCGGCGGCCAAGGCGCACATGAACCTCAACGGTGGCGTCGTCGACGGCACGCGTGCGGCAGCCAAGGCGTCGGTCGAGTCGTGCGCAACCTGCCACGGCCCGGGCAAGACCTACGACGCCGCGGCGGTTCACCGCTAGCGCGATTCCGGCCGCGGCACGAGCCGCGGTCCGGAACGAGTCGCGAAACCGCAGCCTTCGGGCTGCGGTTTTCTTTTGGGCCGCTTGGCCGATCCGAGCAGTCGGCAGAGCCACCCGTCGACCCGGCGCCGCCGATCAACGCCGTTCTCTACCAGATCGGCGACCGGTGCGGCACAGGGATGCGCGCCGTCGACTCGGCGCCACGGTCGACGCCGTTCTCTACGGCGTCGGCCGCACCGCGCCCTAGACTCGCGCGGCGCAGGCAGCATCGCCGCGTAGAACTGGCGCCGCTTACCGGCGCTGTTCGACCGGCCGGCTGCAGCGACCGCCGCCGATACTGTGCGCTCGGCAGCACGCCGCAGACAATCGACGCGAGCTTGGCCCGGACCTTGCACGATGGTGCCGGACGCGGGCGTCGACCCTGCGCGCCGCGAACGACCCTGACTACGAAAGGCCGCGATGCATTCCGACCTGCACCAAGAGTGGCTGCAGAACCACACCTTCGACGAGCTAGCGGTCGGCCAGGGCGTGACCATTGCGCGCACGCTGACCGACGCCGACATCAAGGGCTTCGCCGCCGTCTCCGGTGACCTGAACCCGACCCACCTCGACGACGCCTATGCGCGCGCCGAGGGACTCGTCGGCAAGACGGCGCACGGCATGTGGAGCGGGGCGATGATCTCGACCGTGCTCGGCACGGTCTTTCCCGGTCCCGGCACCGTCTATGTCGAGCAGCGGATGCGCTTTCTCGCGCCGGCAACTGCCGGTGACGCGCTAGAGATCTCGGTCGAGGTCCGCGCGAAGGACCCGCTGACGTGTTACGTCACGCTCGACTGCGTCGTGAAGAAGCGCGACGGCACCGAGTTGATGCTCGGCGAGGCCGTCGTCAAGGCACCGCAGCGCAAGCAGCGCGTGCCGCGCGCCAGCGGCCTGCGCTGGAAGGTCTTCGACGCCGCGGCCGGCGTCAACGCGCTGCTCGAGCGCGCATCCGCTCACGACGGCGTGCGCTGCGCGATCGTCCACCCGTGCGAAACCGAGTCGCTGCGCGGTGCGCTCGACGCCGCCCAGCACGGCCTGTTCCGCGCGGTCATCGTCGCGCCGCGCGAACGCGTGCTCGCGGTGGCGGCGGCGGCCGACCTCGACCTCGGCGGCATCGAGATCGTCGACGTGCCGCACAGCCACGCCGCCGCCGAGCACGCCGCGGCGATGGCCGCCGCCGGCGACGTGCAGGCGCTGATGAAGGGCAGCCTGCACACCGACGAGCTGATGAAGGCGGTGCTGTCGCGACCCGAGCTGCGGACGAAGCGGCGGCTGTCGCACGTGTTCCGCTTCGACGTGCCGATGTACCACAAGCCGCTGCTCGTCACCGACGCGGCGC
>CBDUBX010000224.1:0-4614 GCA_965365495.1 uncultured Burkholderiales bacterium | reverse complement strand
CGCCGCAACCGCGCCCGCCGCGGCGGCGGCGCCGCCGGCCAGTGCCGCGTCGACACCGCTGCCCGTTGCGGCAACAGCGGCCGCGTCGGCGCCGGAAGCAGCGGCGAGCGCCGCGGCGGCGGCCGCGTCGGCACCGCCGGGGCCGATCGTCGGCCGCGTCTTTCTCGGCACCGCCGACTGCGAGTTCGACCAGCAGGTGACGATCTACGAGGTGCCGGGCAAGCCCGGCGAGTACGTCCTCGTCCACGGCAAGCTGCGCCGCACGCTGCAGGCGCGGCCGACGACGACCGGCGCGGTGCGCCTCGAAGACAGCGCCGACGGCTGGGTCTGGGTGCAGATCCCGGCCAAGTCGATGCTGATGGATTCGCGCCGCGGCCAGCGGCTCGTCGACGCGTGCCGCACCGCCGAGCAGCGCGACGACGCCAGCAAGGTCGCCGCTGCGCCCGACGCCGCCGCGTCGGCCGCCGGCGCGGCGCTGCTCGGCGGGTTCGACCCGACGATGGCCGACCGTCGCAGCGGCACGGCCGTCAATCCGGTGTCGACAGTGAAGGCGGCGGCCCAGCGTCCGGCCGGCGGCGCCGCGCCGAAGGCCGCAACGAAGCCCGCTGCGGTGCCGGCAAAGAAATCGGCGGCCACACCGGCGAAGAAGCCTGCCGCCACGCCGACGCCGCGCTGAAGCGGCGGCCGCGCGGCACGCGGCCGACGGGCCAGCCGAGAACGGCTTCGCCGCCGGACCAACGGTCGCCGGCGCGCGGGTTCACCCCAAGGCGGTAGTGGCCTCGCGCGACGATCGCTGAGCCGGGCCGCAGCGACGCGCTGCGCGCCGCAGCCCGCGGTCAACGCGCCTCGCGTTCGTCCGGCGCGATTTCGGCGGCGTAGTCGACGAGCGCTTCGAGCAACCCTTGCACGCGATCGTCGTCGGCGTGGGCGTCGGCCAGCGTGTCGATGCATTCGGCGTACGCAGCCAGCGTGCGCGCGCCGGCGTGGCCGTGGTGCAGCCGAAGCGCGCAGTGCGCGCGCCAGCGTTCGCGGCCGTTGGCGTCGAGCGTCTCGGGGAAGTTGCGCGCGCGCCAGCGGAACGCGAGCTCTTCGAGCCGCGGGTCGTCGAACGCCGGCAGCCGGTCGCAGCCGTCGGGCCCGGCGTCGACACAGCGCTGCAGCCGCGCGCGGTCGGCGTCGCCGACGAAGCCGCCGTACAGGTCCTCGTCGACGTCGACCGGGTCGGCCGGCGGCGGGCGGACGAACACTGCCGGCCACAGCGCATCGAGCGTCGCGCCGAGCGCCGCGGCGTGCGCGGCGTGGGTCTGCGCGCGGCCGACGTCGATGCCGAAGCGGTCGGCGCTGCGGCCGAGGACGCGCAAGTCGCCGACGACGATCGGCGACTTGTTGACGTGCACGGTCTTGATCGGCAGCCGCGTTTCGCCGGCAGGCAGCTCGGCCTGGCGCGTGAACAGCCGCCGGCGCACGGTGTCGGCGTCGAGCGCGGCGAGCTCGCGTGGGTCGTGCGCGAGGTCCCAGACGACCAGCTCGTTGCGGTTCGTCGGATGCACCGCGAGCGGCCAGACGACCGCCAGGCAGCCCTGCTCGGTCGCGTACTGGCCCGACAGGTGGACGAACGGCCGGCCGACGCCGATCTCGTCGCGCACCGCGTCCTTGCGGCACAGCCGCAGGCAGAAGTCCCACAGCCGCGGCTGGCGCGCGCGCACGAGCCGCGCCAGCGCCACGGTGGCGCGGACGTCGGACAGCGCGTCGTGCGCCGCGTCGTGTGCCAGGCCGTTGGCTGCGGCCAGGTCTTCGAGGCGGAACGACGGCTTGCCGGCAGCGTCGCCCGGCGCGTGCACCGGCCACTCGATGCCGTCGGGGCGCAGCGCCCACGCGCAGCGCACGACGTCGAGCAGGTCCCAGCGGCCGCAGCCGTTCTTCCATTCGCGGCAGTACGGGTCGACGAGGTTGCGCCACAGCAGGAAGCGCGTGACCTCGTCGTCGAAGCGCAGGCTGTTGTAGCCGACGCCGATCGTGCCGTCGCGGCCGAGCTCGGCGCAGATCGTCGCGGCGAAGCGGTGCTCGGCGACGCCGTGTTCGCGTGCGTGCTGCGGCAGGATGCCGGTGATCAGCACGCTCTCCGGGTCGGGCAGATAGTCGCCCGCCGGCCGGCAGTACAGCATCGTCGGCGCGCCGACCTCGTTCAGTTCGGCGTCGGTGCGCAGCCCGGCGAACTGCGCCGGGCGGTCGCGCCGCGGCACGCGGCCGAAGGTCTCGTAGTCGTGCCAGTAGAAGGTCGGCGCGGTCATGAAACGCAGGGTGGCGCGTCGACTTCGCCGGCGTCGACGCGCGGCGTCAGCCCTTCGTCGACTTGACCGCCGGCTTCGACGTCGACTTCGCCGCGGCGTCGGCCGATTTCGCCGACGCGCCGCCGGCCCTGGCCGCGGAACCAGCGCTGCCGGCGGTCTGCAGCGCCTCGGACATGCCGATCAGCACGCCGCTGACGACTGCCGAATAGCTCTGCGCCAACGCTTCGGCGGCACGGATCGACGCCGCGCGCGTGCTGCGCACGGCGTCGCGCATCTGCATCGTCAGCTGCTCGGCGGCGTTGGCCGCCTGCGCGCCGGTCTGCGTGCCGCCGGCCTGCATCTTCTCGAGCACCGACCCCCACGCGCCGGCCAGCGGCGACGCGGCGCCGGCGGCGGCCTTGCGCACCGCGGTGAACATCGCGTCTTCCATCTGCTCCAGGTCGGCCAGCGCCTTGCCGAGGTGCTTGTCGCGCAAGTCGGCGCCTTGCGACACCAGCGCACCGAGCGCGGTGCGGTTGGCCTCCACCGCCTTCAGCAGCGCGTCGTCCATGCCGGCAACGGCCTGGTCGAGCAGCGCCGACACGTCGACGCCGCCGCCAACGGCCATCGCGTTGCGCGCCGCGCCGGCGCTCGCCGCCTCGGCCACCGCCTTCAGCGTCGTGCGAATGTTCTTCAGCGTCAACTCGCGGCCCTGCAGCGCGGCCAGCGTGACCTGGCTCGTCGCCTGGCGCAGCTGCTGGCCCTGGCGCGCGCTGGCGCCCTCGAACATCGCGATCAACGCGTCGGCATCGAACATCGGCTTGGCCATCGGGTCTCCTCGGGTTGTCGTGGGGATACGGTGTCGGCGCAGCGGCCGCGCGGCCGCTGCGCCGCGGCGATGCTCTCATCGGCGCGCGACCGCGGCAAGCCGGCGTCTCGCGGCCGGCGCGGTCAGATCCGGTTCGCGAAGCGCGACAGCACCTCGGGCAGCGCGTGGCGCAGGTGCAGCGACAGCCCGAGCGCCGACAGATGCTTGTCGTTGCGGCCGAGGATCGTCTGCGACAGCGGCAGGAACTCGCGCTCCTCGTAGGCCGCATGGCCGCGGTACATCCGCACCAGCGCGTCGACCGCGGCGGCGTCGACGGTCGCGTCGTGGCCTTTGGCGGCGGCCTTCAGCGCCGGCTCGAGCTGAACGTAGGCAGCCTCGACGTCGCGGTGCTCGCGCGTCAGCCGCTCGACGATCGCCTGCACGCGGGCGCGCTCGTCGCCGGCCGCGGCGCTGGCCAGCACCGCCGGAAACAGCTCCTGCTCTTCCTCGGCATGGTGCGTGAAGATCACGTCGCGGAAGAACTTCGCCGTCTCGCCGGCGATCCGCCGCGCCAGCGCCGCCGGGCCGAGCAGCGCCGGCAGCGTGGACAGGTCCTGCAGGTGGCTCAGGATGCCGACGTGGCACTGCGAGAACTGCTGCAGCGGCGCGTCGCCGGACGCAGCCGGTTCGTTCGGGGTGGCGGATGGCGGCATCGCGGACCTCCTGTCGTGGGCGGCGGCGGCGCCGGCCGCGGCGCCGCCGCAGGATGTTATGCCGCCATGCGCTCGACGAGCGCCGCGAAGCGCTCGACGAAGGCCTGCAGGAACGGCCGCACGCGGTCGTCGGCGACGACGCCCTGATCGTCGATCATGTCGGGCGTCTTGAACGTGATGTAGACCTCGCCCGGCATCACGACGGCGTTGGCGATCGCGAGCATCTTGCGCAGGTCCTGCTGCGCCAGCGCGGTGCCGGTCGACCCCGGGGTCGCGCCGGTCATCGCGACGACGGTGTCCTTCCAGACGTTGCGGTCGTTGGGCTTGGACCCCCAGTCGATCGCGTTCTTCAGCACCGCCGGGATCGAGCGGTTGTACTCGGGCGTGACGATGCACACCGCGTCGGCCGACTCGACCTCGGAGACGAAGCGCTTGACCGTGTCGGGCCGGTCGCCTTCGAGGTCGGCGTTGTAGAACGGCAGGTCGTCCATCCGCACCCACTTGAACGTGAGGTGCGCCGGCGCGAGCTTCTCGATCGCGCGCGCGAGGCGCACGTTCAGCGAACCGGTGCGGGTGCTGCCGACGAGCAGCGCGATCGTGCGAGGGGTCAAGGGTGCTCCTGTCGGGAAGTCGTGCTGTCAGCCGCACTGGCCGACATAGCCGCAGGCGGTGCAAAAGTCGCAACCGTCCTTGTGGATCACGGTCGCGTTGCCGCATTCGGGGCACGGCTTGCCGGCTATGGGCCGCGCCGCGGCCGGCCGGTCGGGGGTCTCGAGCACGCCCATCTGGCGCAGCGGGAAGCCGTTCTCGTCGAGCACGCCGA
>CBDUBX010000223.1:0-4623 GCA_965365495.1 uncultured Burkholderiales bacterium | reverse complement strand
CGGTGCCGCCGCACGCGTGGTGGCTGCTCGTCGGCAACCTGTTCTGGGTGCTGGCTTACGACACCGAATACGCGATGGTCGACCGCGACGACGACGTCAAGCTCGGGCTGCGCACGTCGGCGATCACGCTCGGCCGGCACGACGTCGCCGCGGTGATGGCGTTCTACGCGGTGTATCTATTCGTCTGGGGCGCGGTCGGCATTCGACTCGGACTCGGCTGGCCCTACGTCGCCGGCATCGGCGCGGCGGCACTGCAGGCGGCGTGGCACTGGCGGCTGATCCGCTCGCGGTCGCGCGCCGGCTGCTTCGCGGCGTTTCGCGTCAACCACTGGCTCGGCGCGTCGATCTTCGCCGGCGTCGTCGCCGACTTGGCGCTGCGCTGAACCGCGAGCGGGGCGGTGCCGCCTCTGCGGTGTCTGGGCCGAAACCGCGGCGGGCAACTTCCGCGAACCGCCGGTTGAGAACGTCCGTCAACCGCCCGGGGACGCGCCGAGTTCGGCCGCGCGGCGCGCTGCCGCGCGGATCGCTTCTACGAAGTGATCGCCCACGTTAGCTGCCTCGAGCACCGAGATCGCCGCGTGCGTCGTGCCGCCGCGCGACGTCACCTGGGCGCGCAACTCGGCCGGCGACAGCGGCGAACGCCGCGCCAGTTCGGCCGCGCCGGCGACGGTCGCCACCGCCAGCGTGCGCGCGGCGTCGGCGGCCAGCCCGAGTTCGACGCCCGCGCGGACCATCGCCTCGACGACGTAGAAGACATAGGCCGGGCCCGACCCCGACAGCGCGGTCACCGCGTCGAGGTCGGCCTCGCGGTCGACCCAAAGCACCGCGCCGGTCGGCGCGAACAGCGCTTCGACCGCAGCGCGCTCGTCGCCGCGCACCGCGCTGCCGGCCCACAGCCCGGCGATGCCGTGGCCGATCAGCGCCGGGGTGTTCGGCATCGCGCGGACGACGCGGCCGCTGCCGCTGGCCGCGGCCACCGCGGCGCTGCGCACGCCGGCCATCACGCTGACCTGCAACGCGCCGCCGACCGCGCCGCCGCAAGCGTGCGCCGCGGCGGCGAAGACCTGCGGCTTGACCGCCCAGACGACGACCTCGGCGTCGGCCAGGGCGGCGTCGGCCGCCGGCTGCGCGGCGACACCGAAGTCCCGCGCCAGCCGCTCGCGCTGCGCGGCGTCGGGCTCGACGACGCGAATCGCCGCCGCGGCATGGCCGCCGCGCACCAGCCCGCCGACCAGCGCCTGTGCCATGTTGCCGCCGCCGACGAAGGCGATCCGCGTCGTTGCATCCATCGCCTTCAGTTTAGGTGTCCGTGCCGCCGCCGCGAAACGCCCGCCGCCGCGGGTGGCGTGTGACCGCCCGGGTCGTCTCCGTCGGGGGCGCCCGCGGGCCTACAGTCACGTCCGGCGGCACCGCACGAGTCGCCGCAACACACGAGGAGACCCGATGCCCAGCCCGCTGTCCTATGTGAACCCCACCCCCGACAGCCCGTGGGGCACGTATCTGATGCAGGTCGACCGCGTCACGCCTTACCTCGGCCATCTGGCGCGCTGGGTCGAGACGCTGAAGCGCCCCAAGCGCGTGCTGATCGTCGACATCCCGATCGAGCTCGACAACGGCAGCGTGATGCACTTCGAAGGCTTTCGCGTGCAGCACAACCTCAGCCGCGGCCCTGGCAAGGGCGGCGTGCGCTACCACCCCGACGTCACCGTCGAGGAAGTGATGGCGCTGGCCGCGTGGATGAGCGTCAAGAACGCCGCCGTCAACCTGCCGTACGGCGGCGCGAAGGGCGGCATCCGCGTCGACCCGAAAACGCTGTCGAGCAAGGAGCTCGAGCGGATGACGCGGCGCTACACCAGCGAGATCGGCATCATCATCGGCCCGCAGCGCGACATCCCCGCGCCCGACGTGAACACCAACCCGCAGATCATGGCGTGGATGATGGACACGTACTCGATGAACACCGGCGCCACCGCCACCGGCGTCGTCACCGGCAAGCCGATCGACCTCGGCGGCAGCCTCGGCCGCGTCAAGGCCACCGGCCGCGGCGTGTTCGTCACCGGGCGCGAAGCGGCGCGGCGGCTGGACCTCGACCTGCAAGGCGCGCGCGTCGCGGTGCAGGGCTTCGGCAACGTCGGCTCGGCCGCGGCCGAGCTGTTCGGCCAGGCCGGCAGCCGCATAGTCGCCGCGCAGGACCACACCGGCAGCATCGTCAACGCGGGCGGCTTCGACCTCGCGGCGCTGATTCCGCACGTGCGCGAGCACGGCGGCGTCGGCGGCTTCCCCGGCGCCGAGGCGGTCGACAACGAGTCGTTCTGGGACGTGCCGTGCGACATCCTGATCCCGGCGGCGCTCGAAGGCCAGCTCACCGCCGACCGCGCGCGCCGCGTCAAGGCCCGGCTCGTCCTCGAAGGCGCCAACGGGCCGACGGTGCCGGCAGCAGACGACATCCTCGGCGACCGCGGCGTGCTCGTCGTCCCCGACGTCATCTGCAACGCCGGCGGCGTCACCGTCAGCTACTTCGAATGGGTGCAGGACTTCAGCTCGTTCTTCTGGACCGAAGACGAGATCAACGTCCGCCTCGACAAGATCATGATCGGCGCGCTGAAGCGCATCTGGGACACCGCCGACCGCCACGGCATCACGCTGCGTACCGCGACTTTCGCCGTCGCCTGCGAGCGCATCCTCACCGCGCGCCAGGAACGCGGGCTGTACCCATGAGGCGCACGCGGCCGACGCCGACGTTGCCCACCGCTTCGTAGGAGCCACCATGCCGCTGCTCGGCCAAGCCGCGATGCTGCTGGCGTTCGACGTCGCCGCCGACGCGGTCGACGACCACGACGACTGGCACAGCCACGAGCACCTGCCCGAGCGGCTCGCGATCCCCGGCTTCCTGCGCGGCACGCGCTGGGTGGCGGCGAGCGGCGCGCCGCGCTACGTCGTCGTCTACGAGGTCGAGACCCTCGCGACGTTGACGTCGGACGCTTACCTGCAGCGGCTGAATCGGCCGACGCCGTGGACGACGAAGTTGATGGCGCACTACCGCGGCATGCGCCGCGGGCTGTGCAACGTCGTCGCCAGCCACGGCCGCGGTGTCGCCGGCTGGGCGGCGGTGCTGCGCTGCACGCCGCCGGCCGACGCCGCCGGCGATGCGCTGCGCCGCGTATGGGACGACGCGCTGCCGGCGCTCGCCGCTCAGCGCGGCCTCAGCGGCGCGCACCGGCTCGAAGGCGCGGCCGCCGCGCCGATGACCCACGAGCAGCGGCTGCGCGGCGCCGATGCCGGCGTCGACGCCGCCGTCGTCGTCACCGGCTACGCGCACGACGCGGTCGCCGCGCTCGCCGCGTCCGACGGCCTGGCCGCGACCGCCGCGGCGCACGGCGCGACGTCGATCGCGGTCGACGTCTTGCGCCTGGCCGACACGTTGACCGCGGCCGAAGCCAGCGGCTGACCGCGTCGAGGCGAGGAGCGCGCACTGCGTCGCGGCGGCACGCATGACCACCCGCGGCCAAGCCACCGCAACCGTGCCGTGTACGATCGCCGCGGCCGTTCTCCGATGCCCTTGCCCCCGTCCATGAAGTCCATCGCCGCGACGCGCCGTACGGCGCTGGCCACATTCGCCGCTGCGGCCGCGGCGGTTGCCGTGGCGGCGTGCGGCGGCGGCTTCGACGGCGGCGGCGAATCGCGGCTGCGCCTGCTGAACCTGACGCTCGATGTCGGCGCGATCGACCTCTACCAGGACGACGACGGCCGCATCGGCGCGGTCGCGGTCGACACCGCGTCGGACTACGCCGACGTCGACGACGGCACGTCGACGCTGAAGGTCCGCCGCGCCGGCGTCGGCACGACCTTGCTGTCGAGCAGCCAGACGCTCGACGACGGCGACGCGCACGCCACCGTGGTCGTCTGGGGGCGCAGTGCGGCATTGCAACTGGCGCTGCTGCCCGAGGACGAAGACACCGACGACGTCGCCGGCGACACCGCGCGGCTGCGCGTCTTCAACGCCGGCGCCGACGCCGGCGCGATCGACGTTTTCGTCACGTCGCCCGACGTCGCGCTCGCCGACGCCGCGCCGACGCAGGCTGCGGTCGCCGCCGGCACGCTGACGTCGTTCGGCGATGTCTCGGCCGGCACGTGGCGCGTCCGCGTCACCGGCCAGAACAACCCGAACGACGTGCGCCTGGACCTGCCGGCGGTGGCGATCCCCGGCGGCAACTACGCGACGCTCGTCGTCACCGCCGGCGTCGGCGGCGTGCTCGTCGACGCGACGCTCGTCGCACAGCGGTCGACGGTGACCGAGCTCAAGGGCAACAAGGCGCGCGTGCGGCTGGCCGCCGGCGTCGACGCCGGCGCGTCGATCGGCGCCGCGGTCGGCGCGACGACGATTGCCGCCGGCTACGCCGCGCCGCGCGTCGGCGCCTACACGCTCGTCGACGCCGGCAGCGCCGAGCTCGCGGTGCGCAGCGACGGCGCCATCGTGTCGACGACGACGCAGAACTTCGCCGCCGGCGCCGACTACACGGTGCTTGCGTGGGGGGCCGCCGGTGCGCCGCAGGTCGCGCTGCTCGCCGACGACAACCGCCTGCCGGCGGCGAGCGACAACATCGCCGACACGCTCAACTACAA
>CBDUBX010000222.1:0-4665 GCA_965365495.1 uncultured Burkholderiales bacterium | reverse complement strand
CTGCCGGCGTTGGGCTCGGTGAGGTTCATCGTGCCGGTCCAGCTGCCGTCGATGAGCTTGGGCAGATAGGTCGCGCGCTGCTCGTCGCTGCCGGCGGTGAGCAACGCCTCGATCGCACCATCGGTCAGCAGCGGACACAGCGCAAAGCTGAGGTTGGCGCTGTTGACCATCTCGCTGCACGCGGTGTGGATCAGCTTCGGCAGCCCCTGACCGCCGAAGTCGACCGGGTGCGCCAGGCCCTGCCAGCCACCTTCGGCGTACTGACGGAACGCCGCCTTGAACCCGGGCGACGTCGTCACCACGCCGTCGGCCAGCGTCGCCGGCTGACGGTCGCCGGCGGCGTTCAACGGCGCCAGCACCTGCTCGGTGAAGCGCGCGCACTCGTGCAGCACCGCGGTCGCGGTGTCGACGCCGGCGTCTTCGAACCCGGGCAGCGCGGCGATCGCGTCAAGGCCGGCGACGTGGCGCATCACGAACAACTGGTCGGCGACGGGGGCGTGGTAGCTCATCGGGGAACTCCTAGGCGATGACACGAAGCCAAGTGCGGCAGCGGCGATCGGCGACGTCGACGGCGGGCGGATGGACGAAGGGCGCCGCTGCGGCGCCCTTGGCTGCGTCTTGCGACGACCGCTGCGCCGTCACAGCGCCTGCGTCAGCTCCGGGATCGCGGTGAACAGGTCGGCTTCGAGGCTGTAGTCGGCGATCGCGAAGATCGGCGCTTCGGCATCCTTGTTGATCGCGACGATCACCTTGCTGTCTTTCATGCCCGCCAGGTGCTGGATCGCACCGCTGATGCCGACCGCGACGTAAAGCTGCGGTGCGACGATCTTGCCGGTCTGGCCGACCTGCCAGTCGTTCGGCGCGTAGCCGGCGTCGACGGCGGCGCGGCTCGCGCCGATCGCCGCGCCGAGCTTGTCGGCCAGCGGCGTCAGCAGCTGCTCGAACTGCTCGGCGCTGCCGAGCGCGCGGCCGCCGGACACGACGACCTTGGCCGCGGTCAGCTCGGGGCGGTCGCTGCCGGCGATCTCGCTGCCGACGTAGGTCGCGCCGCCGGCCTCTGCGGCCGCGGCAATGGTTTCGACCGCGGCGCTGCCGCCGCTGGCCGAGGCGGCGTCGAAGCCGGTGGTGCGCACCGTGACGACCTTGACCGCGTCGGCGCTCTGCACCGTGGCGACCGCGTTGCCGGCGTAGATCGGCCGCTCGAAGGTGTCGGGAGACACGACCTTCGTCGCCTCGCTGATCTGCGCGACGTCGAGCAGCGCGGCGACGCGCGGCGCGATGTTTTTGCCGCTGGCGGTGGCGGCGAGCAGCACGTGGCTGTAGCCGCGCGCCACCGCGACGACCTGCGCCGCGACCGCTTCGGCCAGCCCGTGGTTCAACGCCGGCGCGTCGGCGTGCAGCACCTTGGACACGCCGTCGATCGCTGCCGCAGCCTGCGCCGCGTCGGCGGCGTCGTGGCCGGCGACGAGCACGTGGACGTCGTCGCCGCACTGCCGCGCCGCGGTGACGGTGTTGAAAGTGCCGGGCTTCAGCGACTTGTTGTCGTGTTCGGCTACGACCAAAACGCTCATTCGATCTCTCTCTCGGTTCGTCGTCTCACGCGGCGGCGCGCAATCTCACAGCACCTTGGCTTCGTCGCGCAGCTTCGCGACCAGTGTCGCGACGTCGGGCACCTTGACGCCGGCGCCGCGCTTCGATGGCTCGACGACCTTCAGCGTCTTCAACCGCGGCGCGACGTCGACGCCGAGGTCGGCCGGCTTGACCGTCTCGAGCGGCTTCTTCTTGGCCTTCATGATGTTGGGCAGCGTGACGTAGCGCGGTTCGTTGAGCCGCAGGTCGGTGGTCAGCACTGCCGGCAGCTTCAGTTCCAGCTTCTCGGTGCCGCCGTCGACCTCGCGCACGACCTTGGCCGTGCCGCCGTCGATCTCGACCTTCGACACGTAGGTGGCCTGCGGCCAGCCCAGCAGCGCGGCGAGCATCTGCCCGGTCTGGTTGCAGTCGTCGTCGATCGCCTGCTTGCCGAGAATCACGAGCTGCGGCTGCTCCTTGGCGGCCAGCGCCTGCAGGATTTTGGCCACCGCCAGCGGCTGCAATTCGTCGCCGGACTCGACGAGGATCGCCCGGTCGGCGCCGATTGCCATCGCGGTGCGCAGCGTCTCCTGGCACTGCGCGACGCCGCACGACACGGCGACGATCTCGGTGACCGCGCCCTTCTCCTTCAGCCGCACCGCCTCCTCGACGCCGATCTCGTCGAACGGGTTCATGCTCATCTTGACGTTGGCGACGTCGACGCCGCTGCCGTCGCCCTTGACGCGCACCTTGACGTTGTAGTCGACGACCCGCTTCACGGGCACCAGAACCTTCATGACCGCTCAACTCCTCTCGACGCAGCCGGCGATTCTAGGACGCCGCCTCGTCGGCCCCGCCGCGCCGCGACGCCGCGGCCGCCGCCGCGACGCCGCGCGCGACGTCGACCCGCCTCAGGATCCACCAGCCGGCGACGAAAAACGCGCCGGTCGAGACGATCGCCAGGCGGTGGTTGCCCGCGGTCAGCAGCGTGACGAGTCCATAGGTCATCGGCCCGATGACCGCGGCCAGCCGCACCGCGAACGACCACAGGCCGAAGAATTCGGCCAGCCGTTGGCGCGGCGTGAACGCGCCGACGAGCGCGCGACCCGCCGATTGGCTCGACCCCATGCACAGCCCGGCGAGCGTGGCCGCGGCCCAGAACAATCCGGGGCCGGTCGCCAGCGCGGCGAGCGCCGTCGTGACGATCCACCCGACCAGCGTGGCGGCCAGCGCGCGGCGGTGGCCGACGCGGTCTTGCCAGTGGCCGAAGGCAAACGCGCCGACCGCGGATGCGATGTTGACGAGAAAGATCAACAACATCGTCTCGGTCTGCTCGAAGCCCAGCACCTGCTCGGCGTAGACCGCGGCCAGCGCGATGACCACGGCGATGCCGGCCTGGTAGGCGACCGTGCACTTCAGCAACGTCGCGAGGTCGGGCCAGCCGCGCAGCTCGCGCCAGCGCCGCAGCATGGCGGCCGGCGTCGCCGACACCGGAACCGACGCCGCCGCCATCGCGCTTCCCGGCAGCGCCGCACGTTCGCGCAACCACGCGAACGTCACCAGCGACGCGACCGCGTAGACGCCGGCGGTGATGAGCATCGTCGCCGGCACGAACTGCGCCGCGCTTAGGCCCTGCCGCTGCGCGTGGATCACCCAGCCGAGCGACAGGCCGAGCGTCAGCATGCCGCCGAAGTAGCCGAAGCCCCAGCCCCAGCCCGACACACGGCCGAGCGCGTCGCGCCGCGCGAGCTCGGGCAGGAACGCGGCGTTCAGCGCTTCGCCGAGGCCGTAGCAGACGTTCGACACGACGACCGCCGCCGCGGCGATCGCGATGTCGCCCGGGCCGACCGTGGCGAGCGCCGCGGTCGCGATGACGCAGACGATCGTCGCCACCGCGAGCAGACGCTTCTTCCAGCCGCAGCGGTCGGCGAGCGCGCCGATCGCCGGCGCGGTGAACATCACGACCAGGCTGGACAGCGCGAGCACGCTGGTCCACGCGAACGTCGCCCAACCGGCGTTGCGCGCGACGACGCCGACGAAGTAGGCGTTGAACACCGCCGTCAGCACGACGGTCGTGTAGCCCGAGTTCGCGAAGTCGTAGGTCGCCCACGCGAGCACCTCGCGTCGGCGGACGCCGTCGTTCAGCGCGGTGCGGTCGAACAGCGGCATCGACCTCGGTGCGGGTTGCGATGGCTCGCGGGTCGGTGGCGATTGGTGCCCGGAACGGGGGTCGAACCCGTACGCCCCGCGAAGGGCGGCGGATTTTAAGTCCGCTGCGTCTGCCGTTCCGCCATCCGGGCGCGGGGCGCCGGCGACCGTTCGGTCCGCCGCGCGCTGCTGCGACGGTGCAGCATAGCGGGCGCAACGGTTGGAGGCGCGGAGCGGAGTCGAACCGCTCTGGGCGGATTTGCAATCCGCTGCATAACCGCTTTGCTACCGCGCCGTGGCCGTCGGCTCGACGCCGCCGACAGAGATGGAGCGGGAAACGAGTCTCGAACTCGCGACCTCAACCTTGGCAAGGTTGCGCTCTACCAACTGAGCTATTCCCGCGGGGCGCCCGGCCCACGCAACGGTGAACCGAGCCGCGCATTGTATGCCGGAAAAGCCGATGGCCCCTCACCGGGCGCACCGCGCGAACCCCGCACCGGCGTGAGGATTCGACGCGCGCGCCGGCGTCAGTGCGGCAGTCCGTCGGCGGCGAGCGGCGGCGCCGCTTCCTGGCCTTGCGCGACCGGTGGCGGCGTCGGCACCGCGGCGTCGTCGTCGGGCAATGCTTCGGGTACCGCTTCGAGCGCGATCTCGAGCACTTGATCGATCCAGCGCACCGGAACGATCTCGAGCCGGTTCTTCGCGTTTTCCGGGATCTCCTGCAGGTCCTTCACGTTCTCTTCGGGGATCAGCACCTTCTTCACGCCGCCGCGGTGCGCGGCGAGGAGCTTCTCCTTCAGCCCGCCGATGCCGGTGACCTCGCCGCGCAGCGTGATCTCGCCGGTCATCGCGACGTCGGCGCGAACCGGGATGTTGCTGAGCGCCGAGACCAGCGCCGTCGTCATCGCCGCGCCGGCGCTCGGGCCGTCCTTCGGCGTCGCGCCGTCG
>CBDUBX010000221.1:0-4680 GCA_965365495.1 uncultured Burkholderiales bacterium | reverse complement strand
GCCAGCACCCAGAACAGGTTGCCGACGAGCAGCCACCACGCGTGCGGCGGCACCGCGGCGGCGATCGCCGCCCACGACCACGACGCGCCGCCGAGCACCGCGGCAAAGGCCATCGGCACGCCGAAGCTGAACGCCACGCCGAGCACCGCCTGCGGCATCGCGAAGCCGCGCTTGGCGTACGGATAGGCCAGCGTGATCGCCAACGCCGGCAGCGCGAGCCAGGTTGCCGCCGGCGTCGTCGTCCACACCAGCACGAACGCTGCCGCCGCGAGCACCGCGCCGACGGCGAGCGCTTCGCGCACCGTGACCGCGCCGCGGGTCACCGGGCGCGCCGCGGTGCGCTCGACGTGGCGGTCGTAGCGCCGGTCGGCGACGTCGTTGACGCAGCAGCCGGCGCTGCGCATCAGGATCGTGCCGGCGACGAACACGGCGAGCAGGTGCCAGCCGGGAAAGCCGTCCGCGGCGATCCACAGCGCCGACAGCGTCGGCCACAGCAGCAGCAGCCAGCCGGCCGGCCGGTCCCAGCGGATCAGGTCGAGGTAGAGCGCGGCGCGGGTCGGCGCGGCGGACGAGGCGATGGCCTGCATGGCGCGCGGGATTATCGGCAGCGCCGCGTGCACGGCAGGCGTAGCTGTATATTCATCCAGCTTTTCCGCCCTGGGTCGAGTGTCCGATGCAGTTGTCCGCCAAGCTCGCGATCCTCGCCGACGCCGCGAAGTACGACGCGTCGTGCGCGTCGAGCGGCGGTGCGAAGCGCGACTCGCGCGACGGCCGCGGCATCGGCTCGACGACCGGCTCGGGGATCTGCCACAGCTATGCGCCCGACGGCCGCTGCATCTCGCTGCTGAAGATCCTGCTGACCAACCACTGCCGCTTCGACTGCCTGTACTGCGTCAACCGCGTCAGCTCCAACGTGCCGCGAGCGCGCTTCACCGTCGACGAGGTCGTGAACCTGACGCTCGACTTCTACCGCCGCAACTGCATCGAAGGGCTGTTCCTGTCGAGCGGCATCATCCGCAGCGCCGACTACACGATGGAGCAGCTCGTCGATGTCGCGCGCCGGCTGCGCGTCGACCACGACTTTCGCGGCTACATCCACCTCAAGACGATCCCCGACGCCAGCGCCGAGCTTCTCGACGCCGCCGGCCGCTACGCCGACCGGCTGAGCATCAACGTCGAGCTGCCGACGCGCGAAGGGCTTGCCGCGCTGGCGCCGGAAAAGGACGACGGCCGCATCCGCGTCGCGATGGCGCGACTGCGGCTGTCGATCGACGAGGCCGAAGACGCGCGCCGGCCGCGGCCGGCGGCGTCGCAGCCGCTCGCCGCGCCGAAGCGCGCGCGGCCGCCGCGCTACGCACCGGCCGGGCAGAGCACGCAGATGATCGTCGGCGCCGACGCCAGCAGCGACCGCACGATCCTCGCGACCAGCGCCGCGCTGTACGCGGGCTATCGCTTGAAGCGCGTCTACTTCTCGGCGTTCAGCCCGATTCCCGACGCGGCGCAGGCGCTGCCGCCGCAGCCGCCGCCGCTGCTGCGCGAGCACCGGCTGTACCAGGCCGACTGGCTGATGCGCTACTACGGCTTCGCGCACGACGAAATCGCGCCGGCCGGCGACGGCATGCTGTCGCTGCAGGTCGACCCGAAGCACGCCTGGGCGCTGGCCCACCCCGAACGGTTTCCGGTGGACGTCCATACCGCGCCGCGCGAGCTGCTGCTGCGCGTGCCCGGGTTCGGCGTGAAGAGCGTCGACCGCCTGCTCGCCGCTCGGCGGCTGCGCCGGCTGCGCAGCGACGATCTCGCGCGGTTGCGCGTGCCGCTGGCCAAGGTGCTGCCGTTCGTCGTGCTGGCCGACCACCGGCCGCGCGCCGACGCGGCACCGGCGCCGGCGGTCGTCGCCGCGGCGCCGCGGCAGGCGGAGCTGTTCGCGTGACGGCGGCGGTCGCCAGCGCGGTCGGCCGAGGTGTGGAGCGTCCCGCTGCGGACCGCGAGCCGGGCGCTCGGGACGCGGCGCGCGCCGACGCAACGATCGCCGGCGCGGCGACCTTCGAACGCGTCGTGCTCGCCAGCGAAACCGACTTCGCCGGCTTCCGCGTTGCGGCGCGCCGGCTGCTCGCTGCCGGCGTGGCGCCGCACGCGGTCGAATGGACCGTCGCCGGGCGGCGCACGCCGGGTTTGCTCGACGGCGGCGGCGATGCCGACGGCAATGACGTCGAGCCGGCGGTCGACGACCCCGCGATCGTCAGCGTCTCGGACGATGCCGGCGCGGCCGACGTTGCCGTCGCTGCCACCCGTGCCGCAGCCGCCACCGGGTGGGGCGACGACGCGGTCGGCGCCGACCCCGCCGGCCTCGCCTCCAGCGACCATGAACGTTCGCATCGCGAACGCTTTGCGGTTCGCAACGCCGCGCCGCGCGTGCCGGCGCCGATCGTCGACCTGTTCGCCGACGTCGCATTGCACCGCGACGCGCAGCGCCACGCGTTGATCTACCGCCTGCTGTGGCGGGCGCGGCACGAGCCGTCGCTGTGGGCCGACCCGATCGACGCCGACCTGACGCTGGCGCGGCGAATGGCGCAGGCGGTGCGGCGCGACGCGCACAAGATGCGCGCCTTTGTCCGCTTCCGTCCGGTGGCGCCGATGGCACGCGGCGACAGCGACGGCGACAGTGACGGTGCCGGCGACCCGTTGCACCTTGCATGGTTCGTCCCGGCGCACCACGTCGTCGAAATCGCCGCGCCGTTCTTCGCACGCCGCTTCGCCAACCTGCGCTGGGCGATCTTGACGCCCGACCGCTCGGTGCGCTGGGACGGCCGCGTGCTGCACTTCGGCCCCGCTGCCGACGCCGATGCCGCGGCGGCGGCCGATGCCGGCGAAGCGCTATGGCTGACCTACTACGCGAGCATCTTCAACCCGGCGCGGCTGAACCTGGCGACGATGGCGCGCGAGATGCCGCGCCGCTACTGGGCGGCGCTGCCCGAGGCAGCGCTGATCGCGCCGCTGGCCGCGGCGGCACGGCAGCGCAGCGCGGCGATGGTCGCGGCCGCGCCGACGCGGCCGGTGCGGCGCTTGCCGGTCGCGCCGATGGCCCGCGCCGCGTCGCCGCCGCCCGCCGCCGCCGGGTCGAACCCGGCGGGCGACGCCGCGAACCGCGCCGCGCTCTGGCAAACCGCACGTCACGCCGCGGCCGGCTGCCGCGAATGCCCGCTCGGCGCGTTGGCGACGCAGACGGTGTGGGGCGAAGGGCCGATCGACGCCGCGCTGATGGTCGTCGGCGAGCAGCCCGGCGACCAGGAAGACTTGCAGGGGCGGCCGTTCGTCGGCCCGTCGGGGCAGCTGCTGGCGCGCGCGATGGCCGCGCTCGGCTGGAACCGCGACCGCGTCTACGTCACCAACGCGGTCAAGCACTTCAAGTACGAGCCGCGTGGCAAGCGGCGGATCCACAAGACGCCGGCGCAGCGCGAGGCCGACGCCTGCCTGCACTGGCTCGAAGGCGAGATCTCGCTGGTGCGCCCGCGGGCGATCGTCGCCCTCGGCGCCACCGCCGCGCGTCAGGTGCTCGGCCGGCCGGTGGCGGTCACGCGCGAGCGCGGCGCGTGGCTGGCACGCGGCGACGGCGTGCCGGTGCTCGTCACGCTGCACCCGTCGGCGCTGCTGCGGCTCGAAGCCGCCGAGCGCGATGCCGCCTTTGCGGCGTGGCTCGACGACCTGCGCGTCGCGACGCCGCGGCTGCACGACGAGGCACCATGACCGTCGCGGCGGCATGCTGCGCGACTCGCTGCGATGACCGCTGCGGCGACGATTCGCGCTGCGCCACGCCGTTGCGATGAGCGTCGCCGTGACGACTGAGCCGCGCCACGCGCTGCGATGACCGCTGTCGCAAGGACCGCGCTGTGCACCGCGCAGCCGTCGCTGTTCGCCGCCGGCGACGACGACCCTCGTGACGAAGCGATGGAAGGGCTGCCTGCCGGCCTGCGCTTCGCCGCCGAATTCATCACCGCCGACCACGAACGCGAACTGCTGGCGCTGGCGGCATCGCTGCCGCTGCGCCCGGCGCGGTGGCGCGAGTTCACCGCCCGCCGGCGTGTCGTCCACTGGGGATCGCGCAGCGACCCGCGCGAATACGCCGCGCTGCGCCCGGCGCCGATCGACGGCCTGCCGCCGCCGCTGGCCGCACTGCGCGACGCGCTGGCCGCGTGGTCGTGCGTCGACCCGCGCGACTTCGTCCACGTGATGGTCGCCGAATATGCCCGCGGCACGCCGCTCGGCTGGCACCGCGACGCACCGGCCTACGAGGACATCGTCGGCGTGTCGCTCGGCAGCGCGGCGCGGCTGCGGCTGCGGCCGTGGTCGAGCGCCGGGCTCGACGCCGCGCGCGACCGCGAGCCTGGCCGTGGGGGCGGCGCTGCGGCGCCGCGGCAGGGTCCCTGCGACCGCGCTGACGGCGGCGGCGACGCGTCGTGCGGCGCTGCGGCGCCGCGGCGGGATTGCTGCGACCGCGCTGACGGCGGCGGCGCAGGCCTCGGCGATGCCGGCCGCTTCGGCCTCGCGCCGACGAGCGCGTCCGGGGCGACCGACCGGCGCGCCGCGAAAGCGATCGCCGAACACGACGCCGACCGCGGCGCCTCGGCGGAGTCCCACGGTCGGCTCGCCGGCCGCTCCCCCCGCGCGGCCACCGCCGACACG
>CBDUBX010000220.1:0-4683 GCA_965365495.1 uncultured Burkholderiales bacterium | reverse complement strand
CTCGTTCGTCCAGCGGCTGATCGACGACGGCAAGATCAGCGAGGAAGCGGCCAACCATCACCCGCAGGCCAACCTGCTCACCGGCTGCCTCGGCACGCACGCCGAGCCGCCGGTGTCGCTGTGGCACATCGACCGGCTCGAGTTCGGCGACACGCTGCTCGCGTGCAGCGACGGGCTGTGGCACTACTTCAACGGCAAGGAGATCGGCGCGATCCTGCACGCGCTGCCGCCGCGCGAGGCGAGCGAGATGCTCGTCAACAAGGCGCGGCAGCGGGCGCGCGGCGGCGGCGACAACCTGTCGCTGGCGCTGGCGCGGATCGACCCGGTACGCTGACGACGCGGCGGCGTGTGCCGCCGCGCCGAGCGTCAGCGCGCTGCCGACGCCGGCGCGGCCGGCGGCACCGGCAACGACTGGATCGGCCGGCCGCTGCGTTCGCGCTCGGCGACGCGGCGCTCGACGCGCTGCTGCGCTTGCTGCGCCTGCTCGCGCCGCGCCGCACCGGCGCGCGCGCGTTCGGTGGCTTCGCGGTCGCGCGCCGACGACCCGGCCCGCGACCGCGGCGCAGAAGCGTCGGCCGACGGCGTGGCGACGGCGTCGCTCGGAGCGGGTGCGGTGGTCGGCATGCCGGCCGCAGCGGTGGGCGGGGCCGGTGCCGGCGACGACGCGGGGATGGGCGTGGCGGCGATCGCTGCGTGGCGGCGATCGCGCGCCGCTTCGGCGCGCCGACGCTGCACGTCGGCGCGGCGGCGGCGCTCGGCGGCGTCGAGCGCGAGGTCGCGCTCGCGCAGCGGCGCCATTGCGGCGCGGCGCCGGTCGTCGACGCGGTCGACGCAGCCGCTGACCGCGAAATGCGTGCGGCACGCGGCGGCGTCGCGAGCCGCTTCGGCGTCGATCGCGCGGCGCTCGTCGGCGATGCGCCGGCGTTCGGCGGCGTCCGCGGTGGCCGCGGCGGCGGCAACCGGGTCGCTGTCGGCCACGGCGGGCAGGCACGCGAGGCAACCTCCCGCGAGGACGACCCACGGCGCAACCCATCGCCGCACGGCGGCCGCGAGCGCGGGCCCGGCGGCGAAGCGCTGCGCCAGGCTGGAGAAGCGCGTCGCCGTCACGTCAGCGCCGTGTCGACGTCGCGCCGCGCCTGCGCGAGATAGTCGGCCGACTGCATCTCGCGCAGGCGCGACGCGGTGCGGGCGAACTCGTGCGCCAGCGGGCCGTCGGTGTACAGCCGCTCCGGCGGCACCGCGGCCGACAGCACGAGCTTGACGCGGCGGTCGTAGAGCACGTCGACGAGCCAGGTGAAGCGGCGCGCCTCGCTCGCCAGCCGCGGCGACATCTCGGGCACGCCGGAGACGATCACGGTGTGGAAGCGCGCAGCGATCTCGAGATAGTCGTTCTGCGACCGCGGCCCGCCGCACAACGCGGCGAAGTCGAACCACACGGTGCTGCCGGCGCGGCGCCGCGCGACGAGTTCGCGCTGCTCGATCTGCAGCCGCGGCGACTCATCGGCCGATTCGGCAACGCGGTCGAATGCCGCCGCCAGCGCCGCTTCGGCGTGGTCGTCGAGCGGGCAGTGATAGGTCGCGAGGCCGGCGAGCGTCGCCTGCCGGTAGTCGACGCCGCCGTCGACATCGACGACGTCGAGGTGCTGCTTCAACAGCGTGATCGCCGGCAGGATGCGGTCGCGGTGCAGCCCGTTCGGGTACAGCGCGTCGGGGTGGAAGTTGCTCGTCGCGACCAGGCTCACGCGGTGGGCGAACAGCGCCGTCAGCAGGCGGTGCAGGATCAGCGCATCGGTGACGTCGGCAACGAAGAACTCGTCGAAGCAGATCAGCCGGAGACGCCGTGCGATGCGCGCGCCGAGCGCGTCCAGCGGGTCGGCCGTGCCTTTCAGCTCGTGCAGCTCGCGGTGCACCTCGCGCATGAACTCGTGGAAGTGCAGCCGCGTCTTGCGCTGCAGCGGCACGCTGCGGAAGAACGCGTCCATGACGAAGCTCTTGCCGCGGCCGACGCCGCCGTGCAGCCACACGCCGCGCGGAATCGGCGGGTGGCGCACCAGCCGCGCGACGGCGTTGCTGCGCCGCCGCAGATAGGCGAGCCAGTCGTTCTCGCAGCGTTCGAGCGCGGCGACGGCGCGCTGCTGCGCGGGGTCGGTGCGCCAGCCGCGCGCGGCCAGCGCCCGCTCGTAGACGTCGCTCACCGCCATGTCGGCGTCAGAAGTTCAGCGCGCGCCCGTCGACCGCGAGCGCGGCTTCCTTGATCGACTCGGCCAGCGTCGGGTGCGCGTGGCAGGTCAGCGCCAGGTCCTCGCTGCTCGCGCGGAAGGCCATCGCCAGCGCCGCCTCGGCGACCAGCTCGCTGGCCTGCGGGCCGACGATGTGCACGCCGAGGATCTCGTCGGTCGTCGCGTCGGCCAGCACCTTGACGAGCCCGGTGGTGTCGCCGAGCGCGCGCGCGCGGCCGTTGGCGGCGAAAGGAAAGCTCCCGGCCTTGTAGTCGCGACCGGCGGCCTGCAGCTGCTGCTCGGTGCGGCCGACCCACGCGATCTCGGGCTGCGTATAGATCACCCACGGCACGAGGTCCAAGTCGACGTGCGCGTGGCGCCCGGCGATGCGCTCGGCGACCGCGACGCCCTCCTCCTCGGCCTTGTGCGCGAGCATCGGCCCGCGGACGACGTCGCCGATCGCCCAGACATGGGCGACGTTGGTGCGGCAGTCGTCGTCGACGACGATCGCGCCGCGCTCGTCGCGCGCCAGGCCGATCGCATCGGCGTTCAGCCCATCGGTGTTCGGCACGCGCCCGATCGACACGACGAGGCGGTCGACGTCGAGCGTGCGCGCGTTGCCGTCGGCGTCGGTGTAGGTGACCGCGACGCCGTCGTCGCGCACCGTCACGTCGCCGACGGTGACGCCGAGCGAGATCGCGAGACCCTGCTTGGCGAACGCCTTGTGCGCCTCTTTCGCGACCTGCGCATCGACCGCGCCGAGGAACGTGGGCAGCGCTTCGAGCACCGTGACCTCGGCGCCGAGCCGCCGCCACACCGACCCCATCTCGAGGCCGATCACCCCCGAGCCGATCAGCCCGAGCCGGCGCGGCACCTGAGGGATGCGCAGCGCACCGTCGTTGCTGAGGACACGCTGCTCGTCGAACGGCGCCTGCGGCAACGCGCGCGGGTTCGAGCCGGTGGCGACGATCACATGTCGCGCGGTCAGCGTCCGCTCGCCGACCGCGACCGAGACGCCGTCGTCGCCGGCGCCGACGAACTCGCCGCGGCCGTGGACGAAGGTCACCTTGTTCTTCTTGAACAAGTAGAGGATGCCGTCGTTGTTCTGGCGCACGACGCGGTCCTTGCGCGCCAGCATCTTCTCCAGGTCGACGCGCAACCCGTCGACGCCGATGCCGTGGTCGGCGAACGCGTGCTGCGCGTGCGCGTAGTGCTCGCTCGACTGCAGCAGCGCCTTGCTCGGGATGCAGCCGACGTTGGTGCAGGTGCCGCCTGGCGCCGGTTTGCCGTCGGTCGTCGACCCGGCGTCGATGCACGCGGTCTTCAGCCCGAGTTGCGCGGCGCGGATCGCCGCGATGTAGCCGCCGGGGCCGGCACCGACGACGACGACGTCGAAGCGATCGTCCATCGCGTCAGATGTCGAACAGCAGGCGCGCCGGGTCTTCGAGCGCGTCCTTCATCGTCACCAGCGCGAGCACCGCTTCGCGGCCGTCGATGATTCGGTGGTCGTAGCTCAGCGCCAGGTAGTTCATCGGCCGCACGACGACCCGGCCGTCGACGACGACCGCGCGTTCCTTCGTCGCGTGCACGCCGAGGATCGCCGACTGCGGCGGGTTGATGATCGGCGTCGACAGCAGGCTGCCGAAGACGCCGCCGTTGCTGATGCTGAACGTGCCGCCGGTCAGCTCGTCGATGCCGAGCTTGCCTTCGCGCGCCTTAACGCCGTACTCGGCGATCTTCTTCTCGATGTCGGCAAAGCTCATCTGGTCGGCGTTGCGCAGCACCGGCACGACGAGGCCGCGCGGCGACCCGACGGCGATGCCGATGTCGAAGTAGCCGTGGTAGACGATGTCGTTGCCGTCGACGCTGGCGTTGACGACCGGGTATTTCTTGAGCGCCGCGACCGCGGCCTTGACGAAAAAGCTCATGAAGCCGAGCTTGACGCCGTGCTCGGACTCGAAGCGCTCCTGGAAGCGCTTGCGCATCGCCATCAGCGGCGCCATGTCGACCTCGTTGAAGGTCGTCAGGATCGCGTTGTCGGCCTGCGACTGCACCAGCCGCTCGGCGATCCGCGCGCGCAGCCGCGACATCGGCACGCGCTGCTCGGGGCGGTCGCCGAGGGTCGTCGCGGCCGGCGCCGATACCGCCGGCAGCGGCGACTTGGCACTCTTGGCCGGCGCCGGCGCGGCAGCAGGCGCCGGTGACGCGGGCGCGGCCGGCTGGGCCGTCGTCGCGACCGCGGCGAGCGCGTCGCCCTTCGTGATGCGGCCGTCGCGACCGGTGCCGGCGACCGACGCCGCCGCCACCCCGTGCTCGGCCAGCAGGCGCGCCGCGGCGGGCATGGCCACCTTCGGCTGCGCGGCGCCGGTCGGCGGCGCGGTCGCTGGGTCGTCGGCCGTCGCAGGGGCCGCGGGTGGCGCGACCGCCGCCGCGGCGGCCGGCGCCTGCGCCGCCGTCGCCGCAC
>CBDUBX010000219.1:0-4699 GCA_965365495.1 uncultured Burkholderiales bacterium | reverse complement strand
TTCTGCCCGCTGCGGCCGTAGCCGCAGATGATCACGTGGCGCTCGGCGGCGATCGACTTGGTCGCGATCGACGTCAGCGCCACCGACTGCAGCAGCCAGTCGCTGGCGCTCAGACGGTTGACGATCGCGTTGCTGTACTGGATCAAGAACGGGCTGGCCAGCATCGACAGCACCATGCTCGCGAGCACCGGGCTCACCCATTGCGGCGCGACGAGGCCGCCGTCGGCGCCGAGGGTCAGCAGCACGAAGCCGAACTCGCCGGCTTGCGCCAGATACAAGCCGGTGCGCAGCGCGACGCCCGGCGCGGCGCCGAAGCCGCGCGCCAGCGCCGCGACGAGCGCGAACTTCACCGCCACCGGCGCGGTCGTCAGCAGCAGCACGAGCAGCCACTGGTCGGCGACGGTGCGCCAGTCGAGCTTCATGCCGACGGTGATGAAGAACAGCCCCAGCAGCACGTCGTGGAACGGCCGGATGTCGGTCTCGACCTGGTGCTTGTATTCGGTTTCGGCGACCAGCATGCCGGCGACGAACGCGCCGAGCGCGAGCGACAGCCCGGCGTGCTCGGTCAGCCACGCGAGCCCGAGCGTGACCAGCAGCAGGTTCAGCATGAACAGCTCTTCGCTGCGCCGCCGCGCGACCAGCGTCAGCCACCAGCGCATCGCGCGCTGGCCGCCGGCGAGCAGCACCGCGAGCAGCGCGACGGCCTTCAGCGCGGCGAGCGACATCGACACGGCGAGCGCCTCGCCGCTCGAATCGAGCGCCGGGATCAGCACCAGCAGCGGCACGACCGCGAGGTCCTGGAACAGCAGCACGCCGAGCACCCGGCGGCCGTGCTCGCTGTCGAGCTCGAGCCGGTCGGCGAGCATCTTCACGACGATTGCCGTCGAGCTCATCGCCATCGCCGCGCCGAGCACGACTGCGCCGCGCCACGACATCGACCAGTCGTCGCCGGTGACCGACCGCCACGCCGCGGCGAGGACGAAGTGGCCGACCAGCGTGCCGGCGATCGTCAGCAGCACCTGCGACAGCCCGAGGCCGAAGACCAGCGTGCGCATGCTGCGCAGCTTCGGCAGGTTGAATTCGAGCCCGATGACGAACATCAGGAACACGACGCCGAACTCGGCGCTGACCCGCACCGCATCCGAGTCGGCGGCCAGCGCCAGCGCGTGCGGCCCGATCAGCACGCCGACGACGAGGTAGCCGAGCAGCGGCGGCAACTTCAGCGAGCGGCAGACGACGACGCCCAGCACCGCGGCCGCGAGGTACAGCAGGATCAGCTCGAGGGTGGAGGCCACGCGCAGCCGGCGTCGAAATCGACGGTCCCTAGAATGCAGCCGATCGTATGGGACGCGCCCCCGCCTCGACCGCCGCGGCCGCCGGCTGCGGCGTGCGCTTCGACGCCGCGCGGGCGCGCGAGCTCGCGGCGCGCACCTTCGACATCGAGGCCGCGGCGCTGCGTGCCGTCGCCGCGCGCCTCGACGCCGGCTTCGACGCCGCGGTCGGCACGATCCTCGGCTGCGGCGGTCGCGTCGTCGTGATGGGCATGGGCAAGAGTGGCCACGTCGGCCGCAAGATCGCTGCGACGCTGGCCAGCACCGGCACGCCGGCGTTCTTCGTCCACCCCGGCGAAGCGCGCCACGGCGACCTCGGCATGGTCGCCGCCGGCGACGTCGTGCTCGCGCTCAGCAACAGCGGCGAGGTCGACGAACTGACCGCGATCCTGCCGGCGCTGCGGCGCATCGGCGTGACGCTGGTCGCGATGACCGGGCGGCCGGGGTCGACGCTCGCGACCCATGCCGACGCGGTGCTCGACACCGGCGTCGCCGAAGAGGCGTGCCCGCTGAACCTGGCGCCGACCGCGAGCACGACAGCGCAGATGGCGATGGGCGACGCGCTCGCCGTCGCGCTGCTCGACGCGCGCGGTTTTCGCGAAAGCGACTTCGCACGCGCCCACCCCGGCGGCAGCCTCGGCCGCAAGCTGCTGATCCACGTGCGCGACCTGATGCGCAGCGGCGCCGACGTGCCGCGCGTCGCGCCCGACGCCGGGTTCCACGCGCTGCTGCGCGAGATGACCGGCAAGGGGCTCGGCTTCGCCGCGGTCGTCGACGCCGACGGCCGCCCGGTCGGCGTCTTCACCGACGGCGACCTGCGCCGCCTGATCGAACGCGACGCCGACCTGCGGCCGCTGACCGCCGAGCAGGTGATGCACCGCTCCCCGCGCGTCGTCTCCGCAGACGCGCTCGCCGTCGACGCCGCGCAGACGATGGAGCAGCACCGCATCACCAGCGTGCTCGTCGTCGACCGTGAAGGCCGGCTCGTCGGGGCGTTGAACTCCAACGACCTGATGCGCGCGAAGGTGATCTGAGCATGAGAGGCATGCCGAGGCACCCGCTCAACCGAAGGCGCGCGCGCGTCCGCGGGCCACTCGCGCTCTGAGCCGCGGCGTTGCGCGCACAGCAGACCTTTCCGCCGGCGACGCTGCTGCGCGCGCAGGGCAGCGCGCTCGGCCTGCGCGCCGCGGTCTTCGACGTCGACGGCGTCCTCACCGACGGGCGCATCTACATCGGCGAATCGGGCGAGACGGTCAAGGCGTTCTCGACGCTCGACGGCCACGGGCTGAAGCTGCTGCAGGCCGGCGGCATCGAGCCGATCGTCGTCACCGGTCGCGACTCGCCGGCGGTGCGGCGGCGCGTCGCCGACCTCGGGCTGGCGCACGCCGTCTACGGCGCGGGCGACAAGGCGGCCGCGGCCGACGCGCTGCTCGCGTCGATCGGCGTCGCGTGGCACGAGGTCGCGGCGATCGGTGACGACTGGCCCGACCTGCCGCTGCTGCGCCGCGCCGCGTTCTCGTGCGCCCCGGCCAACGCCCACGTCGAGGTGCGCGCGGTCGTCGACCACGTCACCGCGGCGGCGGGCGGCCACGGCGCGGCGCGCGAATTCTGCGACCTGCTGCTGATCGCCGCCGGGCGCTACGCCGCGCTGCTCGACGGGCACGCGACGACGCTCGACGCCGCTGCCGCGCGATGACGCGCGGCGCGCGGCGCGGCGGCGCACGGGCACGCCGGTGAGCGTCGAGCTCCACCTGCCCGACCTGCCCGAGGTTCCGATCTCGATCGGCCCCGACCCGCGCGCCGCGCCGCCGCCGCCACTGCTGTGGCCGCTGCGGCTGCGCGAGGCGCTCGCTGCGTACCTGCCGCTCGTCGTGCTGGGGCTGCTCGCGCTGGCCGCGTGGTGGCTCGTGAAGAACGCGCCGCAACCGACGGTCGACGACGGTGCCAAGGCGGTGTCGGCCGAGCCCGACTACACGATGACGTCGTTCGCGCTCGAACGCTTCGACGCCGCCGGCCGGCTGCAGCTGCGCATCGAAGGCGAGCGGCTGCGCCACTTTCCGGCGACCGACCGGATCGAGATCGACGGCGCGCGGATCCGTGCGATCGCCGTCGACGGCCGCGTGACCGAGGCTCGCGCCGAGCGCGCGCTCGGCACCGGTGACGGCAGCGAACTGCAGCTGATCGGCGGCGCCGAGGTCGCCGGCACCGACGCCGCCGGCGCCGAGCTGGCGATGAGAAGCGACTTCCTGCACGCGTTCACGCTGCTCGAACGCGTGCAGACGCACCGACCGGTGCAGGTCGAGCGTGCCGGCAGCCGCGTCGAGGCCGCCGGGCTGCGCTACGACCACCCGCGGCTGGTGCTCGAACTCGACGGGCCGTTGCGCGCGGTGCTGCTGCCGGCGGCGCGGTCGGCGCAGCGCGGCGACGCCGGCGGGGCGCGGCCATGACGCTGCCGGCGGCGACGGGCGGGGCGAAGCTCGTGTTCGTCACCGGCGCGTCGAGCGGCATCGGTCAGGCGCTGGCCGCGCACTACCTGCAAGCCGGCTGGCGCGTCGCGCTCGTTGCGCGGCGCGGCGCCGAGCTGCAAGCGTGGGCCGCTTCGCAGGGCCCGGCGGCCGCACGCGTCGCGGTTTACGTCGCCGACGTCGCCGACGTCGAGTCCATCGTCGATGCCGCGCGGCGCTGCATCGCCGAGCACGGCCTGCCCGACGTCGTCGTCGCCAACGCCGGAATCAGCGTCGGCGTCGACACCGCCGAGCGCGCCGACCTCGACGTCGTGCGCGAGACCTTCGCGGTCAACAACGTCGGCATGGCGGCGACGTTCCACCCGTTCGTCGCGCCGATGCGCGCGCGCGGCAGCGGCACGCTGGTCGGCATCGCCAGCGTCGCGGCGATCCGCGGGCTGCCGGGGCACGGCGCGTATTGCGCGAGCAAGGCCGCCGTCGTCGCGTACTGCGAAAGCCTGCGCGGCGAGCTGCGCGGCAGCGGCGTGCGCGTCGTCACGCTGCTGCCCGGCTACATCGCGACGCCGCTGACCGCTGGCAACCGCTATCCGATGCCGTTCCTGATGGAAGCCGCCGACTTCGCCGCACGCGCCGCGCGCGCGATCGCCGCCGGCCGCCGCTACGCGGTGATCCCGTGGCCGATGGCGCTGGTCGCCAAGCTGCTGCGTCTGCTGCCGAATGCGGTGTTCGACCGGCTGTTCGCCGGTCGCGGACGCAAGGCGCGGCGCAGCGCGGACGCGGCGGGCTGATCGACGCCGCAGCGCGCCGCAACGATTCGACGCGAGAAAGAAAAGGCGCCCGCAGGCGCCTTGTGTCCGGGAAACGAGCAGCGCGTCAGTAGCCGCCGCGGCCGCCACCGCTGCC
>CBDUBX010000218.1:0-4735 GCA_965365495.1 uncultured Burkholderiales bacterium | reverse complement strand
AGCAGCGGCTTCGTCGGCATCGGCTTCGCCGAGAACCTCGCGGTCGCGCTCGAGCAGCGCTTTCTCGCCGAAGGCGCGCCGCGCGGGCTGACGCTCGTCTACGCCGCCGGTCAGGGCGACGGCAAGGACCGCGGGCTGAACCACCTCGGCCACGAAGGGCTCGTCGCGCGCGTGATCGGCGGCCACTGGGGGTTGGTGCCGCGGCTGCAGAAACTCGCCGTCGACGACCGCATCGAGGCGTGGAACCTGCCGCAAGGCGTGATCTCGCAGCTGTTTCGCGACATCGCCGCGGGCAAGCCCGGCCACCTGAGCCGCGTCGGCATCGGCACCTTCGTCGACCCGCGCCACGGCGGCGGGCGGATCAACGCACGGACGAAGACCGACCTCGTGCGGCTGATCGAGCTCGACGGCGAGGAGTACCTGTTCTACCAGGCGTTTCCGATCCACGTCGGGCTGATCCGCGCCACGACCGCCGACCCCGACGGCAACCTGACGATGGAGCGCGAAGCACTGACGCTCGAGTCGCTGGCGATCGCGATGGCGGTGCGCAACAGCGGCGGCATCGTCATCGCCCAGGTCGAGCGGCTGGCCGAGGCGCATTCGCTGCCGCCGCGCCAGGTCAAGATCCCCGGCATCCTCGTCGACTGCATCGTCGTCGCCGAGAGGCCCGAGTACCACCAGCAGACCTTCGTCGAGGCCTACAACCCGGCGTTCGCCGGCGAGCTGCGCGTGCCGGTGGCGACCGTCGCGCCGATGCCGATGAACAGCCGCAAGATCATCGCCCGTCGCGCGGCGCTGGAGTTGCGGCCGAACGCGATCGTCAACCTCGGCATCGGCATGCCCGAAGGCGTGGCCGCGGTCGCTGCCGAAGAACACGTGATCGACCTGATCACGCTGACCGCCGAACCCGGCGTCGTCGGCGGCATCCCCGCCGGCGGGCTGAACTTCGGCGCCGCGGTGAACACGCAGGCGATCATCGACCAGCCGTACCAGTTCGATTTCTACGACGGCGGCGGGCTCGACATGGCCTTCCTCGGGCTGGCGCAGGCCGACGCCGAAGGCAACGTCAACGTCAGCAAGTTCGGGCCGCGGCTGGCAGGCGCCGGCGGCTTCATCAACATCAGCCAGAACGCCAAGCGGCTCGTCTTCGTCGGCTCGTTCAGCACCGGCGGCCGGCCGAAGTTCGTGCCGAAGGTCGAGCAGCGAACCTTCTCGGGTCGGGAGGCGTGGCGCCGCGGCCAGCCGGTGCTGTACGTCACCGAGCGCGCGGTGTTCGGCTTGCACGAGCGCGGGCTCGAGCTGCTCGAGATCGCCCCCGACCTCGACCTCGAGCGTGACGTCCTGGCCGGCATGGCGTTCGAGCCGATCATCGAGCACCTGCCCGAGAAGATGGACGCCTCGCTGTTCGCCGCCGGGCCGATGGGGCTGCGCGCGCGGCTCTTGATGCTGCCGCTGGCCGACCGTTTCACCTACGACAGCGCATCGAAGACGCTGTTCATCAACTTCGAGCGGCTGACGATCCGCACCGCAGCCGACGTCGACGCGGTGCGGCGCGAGATCGAATCGCACCTGCAGCCGATCGGCCACAAGGTCTGGGGCGTCGTCAACTACGACCACTTCGTCCTCGACCCCGAGATCGAGGACGAATGGGCGGCGATGGTGCGCGAGCTCGTCGACACCTACTACCTCGGCGTCGCACGCTACACGACCAGCGGCTTCCTGCGCGCCAAGCTCGGGCCGGCGCTGGCCGCGCGCGGCGTCGCGCCGCACATCTACGAAACCGCGGCCGACGCGCGGCGTGCGGTGTCGTCCGGCGGCCGCGGCTGAAACGGCCGCGGCCGACGCGGCGCGTCGCGGGCGTCAGCCGCGGCCGACGAACGGCATCGACGTCGCCATCACGGTCGCGAACAGCACGTTGGCCGACGGCGGCTGCCGCGCCATCGTCATGAACGTGTCGACCACGGCCTGCATCGGCATCCGCGGCTCGGCGCGGACGCTGCCGTCGGCCTGCAGCGCGCCGGCGGCGAAGGCGGTGGTCATGTCGCTCTCGACGTTGCCGATGTCGATCTGGCCGACGGCGATGCCGAGCGCGCGGCCGTCGAGCGCCGCGGCGCGCGTCAGCCCGGTGATCGCGTGCTTCGTGGCGCTGTAGGCGATCGACCCCGGCCGCGGCACGTATGTCGCGAGCGAGCCGTTGTTGACGATGCGCCCGCCGCTGGGCTGCTGCGCGCGCATCACGCGGAACGCATTCGCCAGGCAGTGGAACGCGCCGTGCAGGTTGACGTCGACCGCGCGCTGCCAGTCGGCGAGCGCGACCGCGTCGGGCGCGGCCGCCGGCGGAAAGCAGCCGGCGTTGTTGAACAGCAGGTCGACGCGACCGTATCGGTCGACGACCACATCGAACGCGCGCGCGACCGCCGCGGCGTCGGCGACGTCGCACGGCAGCACGAGCGCAGCGTCGGCCGCGCCGCCGGCGTCGCGCAGCGCGTCGTGCAGCGCCGCCTCGCGGCGGCCGACGAGCGCCACGGACCAGCCGTCGGCGAGCAGCGCGCGCGCGCAGGCGCGGCCGATGCCGCTGCCGGCGCCGGTGACGATCGCGACGCGGGGCGAGACGGGTGGGGTATCGGCCGGCATTTGCTGGGACGATCGGCAGGCGGGGGCCGCGGCCGACCTTACTATGCCGCGCGTGGCGCAGCGTGCGCCGGCGCGCATCGCGCGATCGATCGAGCCGCAGCAGGTCGACACGCGAAAAAGGGCAGCAGGATGGCCGACGATCTGTTCCTCACCGAAGTGGTACTCGAAACCGGCGCCGACGGCCGCGCCGCGTTTCGCGAGCGGCCGGTGCAACTCGACGACGGCACGCCGGCCGTGCGGCTGTCGGCGTGGCGCGCGGTCGCCGGGCTGCGTTGGCGGGTGAGCCCGGTCGGCTATGCCAGCGACTTCCATTGCACCGAGCAGCCGCAGTGGGTGTTCGTCGTCGCCGGCGCGATCGAGATCGAGCTGCGCGACGGCCGCTCGCGCCGCTTCGGCGCCGGCGGACACTTCCTGTCGGCCGACACATTGCCGCCCGGCGCTTCGTTCGACGCCGCGCGCCACGGCCACCGCAGCCGGCAGGTCGGCGCGTCGCCGCTCGTCACCGTGTTCGTCCGCGTCGCCGCCGAGGATCCGCCCGTGCCCTGCGCTTGACGCTGCGCAAACCGAGTGGCTGTCCGACTTGCAAACCGCGTCGGGGCGGCGACGATCGGCACCGGCGCCCAGACGCCACCCCTTACGAACAGAGGCAGACGACGTGCGCGACCCCGAACACTCACAGCTCGAAATGCGCCAAGCGGCGCAAGCGCAGGCCGATGCGATCGCGCCGCGTGCCGCACCGCCGAAACGCGTGTACTTTTTTGCCACTTGCGTCGTCGAAGCGATGACGCCGGGGGCGGGCTACGACAGCATCGAGCTGCTGCGTGCCGCCGGCGTCGAGGTCGACTTTCCCGCGGCGCAGAGCTGCTGCGGTCAGCCGGCCTACACCAGCGGCTATTTCGACGAGGCGCGACAGGTGGCGGCGTCGCAGCTCGACATCTTTCCCGAGCCGTGGCCGATCATCGTGCCGTCGGGGTCGTGCGCCGGCATGATCGTCCACCACTGGGCCAAGCTCTTCGCCGAAGACCCGGTGCGGATGCGCAAGGTCGAGCAGATCCGCGGCCGCGTGGTCGAGTTCACCGACTTCGCGGTGCGCGTGCTGGGGCTGAACGTGGCCGACGCCGCCGGTCGCGGCCCCGAGTGGCCTGCGCTCGCCGACGCCAAGGTCAAGACGCCGGTCAAGGTCGCGTTGCACACGTCGTGCGCCGGGCGACGCGAACTCGGCACCCACGTGCCGATCCGCGCGCTGCTCGAGGTGCTGCCGGGTGTCGAGCTCGTCAACTTCGCGCGCGAGACCGAGTGTTGCGGCTTTGGCGGCACGTTTTCGGCGCGCCACCCGGCGGTGTCCGGCGCGATGGTGCAGGACAAGCTCGAGGCCGCGCGCGAGGCCGGCGCCGAAGTCCTGGTCAGCGACCACACCGGCTGCCTGCTGAACATCCACCACGCGGCCGAGAAGCTCGGCGGCCCCGCGATGGGCCAGCCGCGCTGCATGCACGTCGGCAGCTTCATACGCGAACGACTGGGTGCGGCCGACGCCGCGCGCCAGGTCACCGATTGACTCGAAGGGAGCGTTGCGATGCCCGCCGTCAACCTGCCCCACACGCGCGACGCGCGCGACGCGATCCTCTCGTCGCTGCGCCGCCCGCCGCACGCCGTCGAGATGCCGCCGGCACCCGACCTGTCGCCCTACCTCGACGGGCCGTATGGCCGCGGCACGACCGGTGAACGGCCCGATCCGGCGACGTTGATCGCCGCCTTCGTCAAGGCCGCCACCGGCTGGCGCGCCGACGTGCTGCAGTGCGTTGCGACCGACTGGCCGCAGGCGGTGCGGGCCGCGCTCGACCGACGCGGGCTGTCACGCATCCTGCTCGGCACGCAGACCGAACTCGACCCCGACATCGCGCCGGCGCTGCAAGGGCTGGCGGTGACGCGGTTCGACCGGCCGCTGCAGAGTTGGAAGCACGAACTGTTCGGCGCGATCGACGCCGCGGTCACCGGCACCGCCGCCGGCGTCGCCGACACCGGCACGATGATTCTGTGGCCGGGGCCCGGCGAGCCGCGGACGTTGTCGCTGATCCCGACGGTGCACGTCGCGGTGCTACGC
>CBDUBX010000217.1:0-4735 GCA_965365495.1 uncultured Burkholderiales bacterium | reverse complement strand
CCGCCAGCAGGATCGGCGGGAACGTCAGCTGCATGTCGACGATGCGCATCAGCGCCTCGTCGACCCAGCCGCGCAGGTAGCCGGCGACGAGGCCGACGGCGATGCCGATCGCGCCGGCCAGCGCGACGCCGAAGAAGGCGACGATCAGCGATGCACGCGCGCCGTCGATCAGCCGGCTCGCCACGTCGCGGCCCATCGGGTCGGTGCCGAGCGGGTGCGCGACGCTGCCGCCGAAGCCGAGCGGCGGCCGCAGCGCCTGCGACGGTTGAATAGCGTTCGGGTCGTGCGGTTCGAGCCACTGACCGAACAGGCCGAAGACGACCAGCGGCGCGAGCAGCAGCAGCGCCAGCGCGAGGACGCGACCGGTGCGCGACCGCGGCCGCAGCGCCGGGTTCGGCGCGTCGGCCACGTCGGTCAGCGGCACGACGTCGACGACGGTGCCGCCGGCGGCGCCGCGCGCGCGGCCGTCGCCGGCCAGGGTCGCGTCAACGCTCGCCATGGCGGATCCGCGGGTCGAGCACGCCGTACAGCAGGTCGACGACGAAGTTGACGAGAAGGAACATCGCCGCCGAGACGACGACGCCGGCCTGCACGACGGGGTAGTCGCGCGCACCGATCGCGGCGACCATCAGCTGGCCGACGCCGGGCCACGCGAACACCGATTCGACGACGACCGCGCCGCCGAGCAGCGCGCCGAGGTTGACGCCGGCGAACGTCACCAGCGGCACCGCGGCGTTGCGAAACGCGTGGCGCGCGATCACCGTGCGCTCGGGGTTGCCCTTCAGCCGTGCGAGCTTGACGTAGTCGGCGTGCAGCACGTCGAGCATCGAGCTGCGCGTCAGCCGCACGAACGCGGCCATCGTGAACCAGCTCACCGTCACCGCCGGCAGCACCAGGTGCGCGAGCGTTCCCGAACCACCGGTCGGCAGCCAGCCGAGCGACACCGCGAACACCAGCTGCAGCATCGTGCCGACCCAGAACCCCGGCATCGCCTGGCCGACGAGCGCGACCGCGGTGGCGCCGTGGTCGGCCGCGCTGCCGCGGCGCACCGCGGCGCGGATGCCGAGTGGGATGCCGATCGCCAGCGCCAGCCCCAGGCCGACGAGCGCCAGCAGGATCGTGTGCGGCAGCCGCGACAGCACCAGGTCGAGCGCCGGCACGCCGTACTTGATCGACGTGCCGAAGTCGCCGTGCAGCACGCGTTCGGCGTAGGTGACGTACTGCTGCAGCAGCGTCTGGTCGAGGCCATAGCGGGCGCGCACTGCGGCGATCTCGTCGGCGGTGGCGTCGAGGCCGACGAGCAGGAACGTGACGTCGCCCGACAGCCGCATCGCGCCGAAGGTCACGACGCTGACGACCGCCAGCGCGACCAGCGCGAACAGCAGCCGGCGCGCGACGTAGCGCAGCATCGCGCGAGCGCTGCCGGGTCAGCCGCCGGCGGCGTAGCGCACGCGGCCGACGCGGAACTCGTCGTCGGGCTCGCGCGGCTCGATGCCGATCGCGCGCAGCTGCGCCTTGCGCGACATCGTCATCGGCGTCATCAGCCGCATCGCCGGCTCGCGCATCGGCCCGCCGTTGCCGCCGACCGACCAGCCGATGTACTTGCCGAACGGCCAGTGGTACATGCCGGCGTCGCCGCCGCGGGCGATGCTGCCCATGACGATCGCGTTGCCGCGCGACAGCTGCCAGTAGAGAGAGCGCGCGCGGTCGGCGTCGCCGGCCATCACCGCGCGGTGGTAGTCGACGACGTAGGGCTTGTCGGGCGACTGCCACATCTCCCATGAGCCGCCGCCGAACCACTGCGCGCCGTAGGCCTTGCGCAGCATCGGGAACAGGCCCATCAGGAACGGCGTGCCGACGTTGACCAGCACGCGGTCACCGTAGCGTTCGAAGGCCTCGAACGCGGTGGCCGGGTCGCCGAAGCCGACCTTGATCGACACCACGTTGGGCAGGTCGGCGATGACGTCGTAGGCGTCGAACGGGATCTGGCTCGGGTGGAAGCGGACGAAGTCGAACTTGTCGCTCGCGTACATCACGAGGCCGAGGTTCGTCGCCTCGCTCAGTTGCTGCGTCGCGCGGACGATGTCGTCGGGCGTCTTCGGCCGGAACGTCTGTGGGTAGCCGAGCAGCGCGTGGCTCGCGCCGGCGGCTTCGGCATGCGCGAGCAGCTCGAGCGAATCGGCGAACGAGTCGTTCAACAGCGTGAACGACACGAGGATGCGGCCCGCGGCCTCGTCGCAGGCGATGTCGACGAAGCGCTTCTGCTCGGCGAGCGTGAGGCCCGTCTCGCAGGCGCACATCGTCGAGAAGAAGCCGTGCGCGATCGCCTGGCGCACGTCGTGGCGGATGCCTGCCTCGTCCAAGTCGCGCAGGTCGGGCGTGAACGACGGCAGCAGCGCGTTCTCGACGCCGACCAGCGCGTCGCGCGCCCAGGCCTTGCGGTGGCTGCGCGCGACGGTCATCGCTTCTGCCGCGCGAGCTCCGAGCGGCCGACGAAGAAGTCTTCGTTCGGGTCCTTGCAGTCGACGCCGATCGCGCGCAGCCCGCCGCGGATGACCATCAGGTCGCGGTCGAAGACGCGCATCACCGGCTGGCGCGTCATGCCGCCGTTGCCGCCCGACAGCCACTGCTGGAACTTCAGCAGCGGCCAGTGGTAGAGCCCCGTCGGCACCAGCGGCATCATGATGCGGATCATCGCGCCGAGCGCCGGCGCCATCTGCCAGTAGGTGGCCATCGCCTCTTTTTCCTGGCCGGCGAGCAGCTGGTTGAAGAACTGCACCGCCAGCGGCCGCTCGGGCGATTGCAGCGCCTCGACCGTCCAAGCGCCGCTCCAGCGCACGTCGTACTGCTTGCGCAGCAGCGGCAGCAGGCCGATGTTGACGGTGGTCACCTGCAGCCGGCTCGAAAACCGCTCGAACGCCTCGTAGATCATCCCGAGGTCCATGCCGCCAAGCTTCATCGCGACGACGTTGTCGACGTCGGCCAGCCGCTCGTAGGCGTCGAACGGCACGCCGCTCGGGTGCAGGTGGTGCATCTGGAACTTGTCCGAGACGAACAGGTAGATGCCGAGGTTCGTCGCGTCGGCGATGCGGCGGCCGAACTGGTAGACGTCGTCCTGCGTCTTCGGCACGAACGACTGCGGATAGCTCAAGAGCGCGTGCGTCGCGCCGACCTTCTCGGCGTGCTGCAGGATCTCGACGTTCTCGTCGATCGTCTCGCCGGTCAGCGACAGCGCGATGCCGAGCTTGTCGCCGGCTTCGTCGCAGGCGACGGTCAACATCCGCTTCTTCTCGTCCATCGACAGGCCGGTTTCGAGCGCGCACAGGCTCGAGAAGAAGCCGTGGCGGATGCTCTGGCGCACGTCGAGGCGGATGCCTTCGTCGTCGAGCTCGCGCAGGTCGGCGGTGAACGACGGCATCAGCACGTTCTCGAAGCCGCGGAAATGCTCCTTGGCCCAGGCCTTGCGCTCGGACTTGGCGATTTGCTGTTTCATGGTCGGGTCGGTTAAGTTCGTCGATCGGATCAGGATTTCGCCGCGGCGGTCTTGCAGCCGGCGACCTTGACGTCGCGCAGCAGCAGCACGTCGTAGGCGCCGAGCGTCGGCTGGAAGTCGATGCAGCGCTTCATCGCGTAGACGTGGGCGCTGGTCCACAGCGGGATGTAGCGGCGGTCGGCGTGCGCGGCGCGGCCTAAAGCGCGGATCGCCTCGGCGCGCTGTTCGCGATCGGGCGTGCCGGCCATCTTCAGCGCCATGCCGTTGACCTCGGGGTTGGCGTACCACGCGAACGGCGTCACCGAGCCGAAGTGCGTCAGCAGGCCGCCGCTCGTCTCGCCGCTGCCGGCGACGCTGCCGATGAACACCGCGACGTAGTCCTGCGCGGGGTTGCGGCTGCTCTGCAGCACCCAGCGGACGAACTGCGGCCCTTCCATCGGCTTGGGCGTGGCCTGGATGCCGACGCGGCCGAGGTACAGCGCCACCGCCTCGGCGGTTTCCTTCACGCCGGTCGACGCGCCGGCGATGTACGGCAGGTCGATCGCGAGGTTGGCGACGCCGGCCTCCTGCAGCAGCGCCTTCGCACGCTCGGGGTCGTGCGGATGGGCTTGCAGGCCGTCGTCGTAGCCGAGGTCGTTCGGCGCGAGCAGCGGGAAGTGCTTCGGGTGGCCGTGCAGGATGTCCTTGACGATCGCCTGCGGGTCGATCGCCAGCGCGATCGCCTCGCGCACTCGCGGGTCGGCCCACGGCGTTTGCGGGTTGTCGGTCTTCAGAGCCAGGAACACCGTCATGCCGCCGGGCGACAGCACCGCGGTCTCGAGCCCCGGCGTCGCCTGGATCTCGGCCACCGACGGGTAAGGCACCTGCATCGACAGGTCGGCCTCGCCGGTCTTCAGCCGCGACACGCGGGTGTTGTCGTCGCCGACGAAGTGAAAGCGCGCCGCGGCGACCTCGGGCTTCGCGCCCCAATAGCCGTCGTAGCGCTGCAGCTCGACGTACTGGCCGCGCGCCAGCGACGCCAGCTTGTACGGGCCGCTGCCGACCGGCTTGGCCTTGAACTCGGCGTCGCCGACGCGTTCGATGTAGGCCTTCGGCAGCACCGCGAAGCCGCCGAACGGCACGAAGCCGACCTCGGGGTTGCCGAAGCGGATGCGCACCGTCTGCGGATCGACCGCTTCGATCGACTGCAGCGACCGCGACACGCGGGTGCCGAAGCCGCCCTTGACCATGCGCTGCCAGCTG
>CBDUBX010000216.1:0-4753 GCA_965365495.1 uncultured Burkholderiales bacterium | reverse complement strand
CCGGCCCTGGCGCTGCAGCCGCGCGACGGCGGCGTCGATGGCCGCGTCGGCGTCGGCGTCGGCGCCGGCGCCGGGCGCTGCGGCCAGCGCCGCCTGCAGCACCGCGTCGCGCCAGCCCCACTGCTCGAGCGCGTTCGGTGCCAGCGGCTCGTCGTCGTCGGGCGGCGCGGCAGCCTCTTCGAAGCGCACCTGCAGCCGGTGGCGGAAGTGGGCGCGCACGGGGTTGCGCAGAAAGCGCGCGAGGTCGGCCAGCGTCAGCACCAGCGGTGCAACCGGGCGCGACGCACCGGCCGCCGACGCCGCGGCGGGCCGCTGTCGAGCCGCGGCGTCGGCGCTTTCGGCCGCGTGCGCCGCGCGCCATTCGACGGCGTAGGTGGAGGGATGCGACGGCACATCGCGGTCGGTCGCGCCGCGGGTCGCCGTGGCGGGCGCTGCCGCCGCGTCGCCCGGTTCGACGGCACGGCGCGCGTCGACCGCGTCGCGCGAACCGTCCACGCCGCTCGCCTCGACCGCGTCGTGCGAAACGTCCACGCTGCGCCCCTCGACTGCGTCGTGCGGACCGTCCGTGCCGCGCCCCTCGACCGCGTCCAACGGACCCTCCGCGCCGCGTGTCTCGAAATACCGCCGGCTGAACGGCTGCAACGGGTGCTCGAAGGTCCGCGCGGCGACGACGCATTCGCCCCACACCGCGCTTACGTGGTCGCGCAGCTGCGCGACGAGCACCGACGGCGGCTGCGGCGTGCCGTCGCGCGGGTGGCGCCCGGCCCAGCTGATCGACAGCACCCGCCGCGCCGACAGCAGCGCGTCGAGCATCAGCTGGCGGTCGTCGTCGCGGCGCGAACGGTCGCCGGCGCGCGCCAGCCCCGGCAGCGCCGCGAGGTCGAGGTCGCTGCGCGCGCCGGCGCGCGGGTAGTTGCCGTCGTTCATGCCGAGCAGGCAGACGACCTCGAACGGCACTGCGCGCAGCGGCAGCAGCGTGCAGAACGTGACGCCGCCGCCGCGGAAGCGCTGGCCGGCCGGCGGCGCGTCGAAGCCGCCGAGCCACGCGTCGCGCACCGCGGCGATGTCGACCGCCTCGTCGAACGCCGCGGCGTCGCACGCCGCGAGCCAGTCGGCGAGCGCGTCGTCGAGCGCCGCGAGCAGCGCGCGGTCGGCCGCATCGTCGCCGGCGGCGAAGAAGTCGCCGAGCAGCGCGCGCAGCCGCCGCCCCCAGGCCGCCGGGCGGCGCGGGCGGGGCGCGTCGCGCCACCAGTCGCCGAGCCGGTCGACGACCTCGGCGAGGACGCCGGCGTGCGCCGCGTCGAGGCCGCCGACCTCGGCGTACGGCTCGATGCCGGCGTACGCGTCGCCGTCGCCGCTGGCGTAGCCGAGCAGCAGCCGCTGCAGCGCGAAGTGCCAGCTGTTGACGTCGCCGCAGACCGCGAGGTCCAGCCGTGCGCGGTGGTCGGCGTCGAGGCCCCAGCGCGCGCCGGCGCCGTCGGCCCACGCGGCGATCCGCTCGACCGCGGCGGCGTCGACCGCGTGGCGGCGCGCGACCGCCGGCGTGTCGAGCAGGTCGCGCAGCTCGCCGGCGGTGCAGCGCGGCGCCGGCGCCTGCAGCAGCCATTCGAGCGCGCGCAGCAGCGGCTCGCGGCCGCGCTCGCGCTGGTCGACGATCGAGAACGGCACGTGGCGCGGGTCGTCGGCCACGTGCTGGCCGAAGACCGCGCGGATCGACGCGGCATAGTGGTCGATGTCCGGGACCATCACGACGATGTCGCGCGGCGCCAGCGGCGCGCCGCCCGGCGGCCGAGCGAGCAGTTGCAGCAGCTGGTCGTGCAGCACCTCGACTTCGCGCTGCGCGCCGTGCGCGACGTGGAAGACAATCGACCGGTCGGCGTCGTCGACGCGCCGCGGCGCCTGCTCGGCGAGTGGCACGAGGTCGCGGATCGCCGCCTGTAGCTGGCGCAACAGCGTGTCACCCGGTCCGTCGTCGAAGACGTCGGCGCGCGCCAGCTCGGCGTCGAACGCGTCGAGCTGGCGGACGAAGTCGCGCGCCTGCCGCCCCCACGCCGCGAGCAGCGGGTGGCCGTGGGCGTGCAGGTCGGCCAGGGCCACCTGCGCCGGGTCGCGGCCGGCGCGCAGCGGCTGCCGGCGCGGCGCCGCGCGCAGCAGCAGCTCGCGCCCGCCGACGGTGTCGGCCCAGTGGAAGCGGCACGGGTTCGGCACCGCGAGCAGCACCTGCGCGTGCGCCGCCAGCGCGGCGATCGCGTCGAGCGTCGCCGGCGGCAGGTGGGTCGTGCCGAACAGCACGACGCGCCGCGGTAGCGCCGGCGCGTCGGCGCGCGCATCGAGCAGAGCGGCGGCGCCGTTCCGGCCGGCCGCGAGCGCATCGAGAAACCGCCGCTGCAGCGCGCCGCGCGTCGCGGCGCGTTCGGCCGGCGACAGCTCGTCGAGGAGCGCACGCCACAGCGCCGGCTGCCAGCGCTGCGCCGGCGGCACCGGCCGAGCCGACGACGCGTCGCGCGCGTCGCTGCGCAACCGGTCGTGGCCGGCGGCCCAGTCGTCGAGCCAGTCGGCGCGCCACACCTGGTACTGGTCGAACAGATCGGCGACATGGCCCGCGAGCTGCAGCCGCCGCGCGGCGTCGTCGGCTGCGCCGCGGTCGAGGTAGCGCGCCAGCGCGTCGTAGGTGGCCTCGGTCGCGGCAAGCTGCGGCAGCCGGCGCATCAGCCGCCAGGTCAGCGGCAGCTTGTCGAGCGGCGACAGCGCCGGCACCGCATCGGCGCCGAGCACCGCGCGCCACGCGCGCCAGACGAAGCGCGCCGGCAGCTCTAAGCGCGACGCCGCGGTCACGCCGTGCGCGGCGGCGAGCGCCGTCTTCAGCCACTCGCCGAGGCCGTGGCTCGGCACGACGAAGTGCTCGGTCTCGAGCGGCGCGAGCGGGTGCTCGCCGAGCCACGTCGCGACCGCGTCGGCGAGCCATTCGACGCGGTTGCCGTGGACGACGAGCAGTCCGGGAACGAGCGCTGCGGCGGCCATCGGGCGGGTGGGCGGCGACTCGAGACGGCGCGCGGCGTGGCGACGGTGCGGCGCGGTCCGCGCGGCGGCGCCGGCAGCGTCAGCCGCGGCGCGCGCGCACCGCCGCGGCGAGCTCGGCGAGCAGCGGCTCGGTGTCGTCCCAGCCGAGGCACGCGTCGGTGATGCTGCGGCCGTACTCGAGCGCCGCGGCGTCGTCGCGGCCGGCGGTGAACTTCTGCGCGCCGGCGTGGAGGTGGCTTTCGACCATCACGCCGAAGATGCAGCGGCCGCCGCCGGCGACCTGATGCGCGACGTCGCGGACCACGTCGACCTGGCGGCGGTACTGCTTGGCGCTGTTGGCGTGGCTCGCGTCGACCATCAGCCGGCACGCCAGCCCCGCGCGTTCGACCTCGGCGCAGGCTGCGGCGACGCTCGCGGCGTCGTAGTTCGGCGCCTTCGTGCCGCCGCGCAGGATCACGTGGCAGTCGCCGTTGCCGCCGGTCTCGACGATCGCCACCTGGCCGTTCTTGTGCACCGACAGGAAGTGGTGCGGCCGTGCCGCGGCGAGGATCGCGTCGATCGCGATGCGCACGTTGCCGTCGGTGCCGTTCTTGAAGCCGACCGGCGCGCTCAGGCCCGACGCGAGCTCGCGGTGGACCTGGCTTTCGGTTGTGCGCGCGCCGATCGCCCCCCAGCTGATCAGGTCGCCGATGTACTGCGGGCTGATGACGTCGAGGAATTCGCTGCCCGCCGGCACGCCGAGGCGGTTGATGTCGACGAGCAGCTGGCGCGCGATGCGCAGCCCTTCGTGGATGCGGAAGCTCTCGTCGAGGTAGGGGTCGTTGATCAGCCCTTTCCAGCCGACCGTCGTGCGCGGCTTCTCGAAGTAGACGCGCATCACGACTTCGAGCTCGCCGGCGTGGCGCTCGCGCACCGCCTTCAACCTGCGTGCGTAATCGAGCGCGGCGTGCGGGTCGTGGATCGAGCACGGCCCGACGACCGCGAGCAGCCGGTCGTCGGCACCCGACAGGATGCGGCGCACGGCCTGGCGCGTGTCGCCGACGAGCGTTTCGACCGGCGTGCCGGCGATCGGGAAGAAGCGGATCAGGTGTTCCGGCGGCGGCAGCGGCGTGATGTCGCGGATCCGCTGGTCGTCGGTGCGGCTGGTCTTCTCGCTCAACGCGAGGCGGTCGCGCTCGGAAGCGGTCGGCGGGGCGGGGTGCGGGGTCATGGCGGCGTTTCCTTCGTCGGGCCGGCGCCACCCGGCGGGAGATCGTGGCGAACATCGACATCGCGGTGGAGGAGGTGCGCGCGCTCGCGGGGGGCTCTTCATCCGGGCGGATGAAGGACCTCGAGGAAGTCCTCATCGAAGCCCGAGATGGCGCGACCCGGGTTACGAAGATCGTGCGCGGGCTGAAGACGTTCTCTCGTCTCGACGAGGATCGCCGCAGCGTCGTCGAGCTGGTCCCGGTGATCGAGCTATCGGTCAATATGGCGTTCAACGAGATTCGCCATCGCGCTCGGCTCGTCAAAGATTACGGCAAGCTCCCGTTCGTAGAGGCCGACGACGCGCGCCTGAGCCAGGTGTTCATCAATCTGCTGGTCAATGCAGCCCAGGCTCTGCCGGAGGATGCGTCGAAGGACAACGAGATCCGTATCGTCACTTCGACCGACGAGGCAGGCTCTGCCGTCGTGGAGGGGCGCGACACCGGCCCGGGAATCGCGCCGGAGAATCTTCAGCGCATCTTCGAGC
>CBDUBX010000215.1:0-4786 GCA_965365495.1 uncultured Burkholderiales bacterium | reverse complement strand
GTGCCGAAGGAACAGTCCTTTCACGGGCCGGCGGAGGTGTAGCGCTCAGTCCCATCCAGCTCGAGCACGCCAAGGAAAAGCGCGAGCGATACTGGCTGTACGTAGTCGAGCAAGCCGGTCGAACGGGCGCACAGGTGCTTCGCCGAAGGCGGCCGAGCCGCCGCCGGCGAAAGTCGCAGCGATGGCCCCAGCGGCCGCGACCGGCGACACCGCCGTCGCCGAGGTGTCGCTCGGCGACGAGTGGGAGACGTTCTGACGCGCGGGCGCGGCTAGCGGCGCGGACGCAGCCGCGGCGTCGAACGCTTCGGCACCGGCTTGCGCGGCGCCCGTGGCGCAGCGGCTTCGACGGCGGCGACGCTGTCGGCAGGCGCAGCGCCGACCTGCGCCTTCTTCTTCGCGCGCTTGGCGGCGCGGTCGGCGCTGCGAACGCCGGCGAGCTCGCGCGTCGCCGTCTGCGTTGCGGCTTCGCGCGCGCTGCGCGGGCGGTCGGCGCGCGGCAGCGCGCGTTCGCCGTCGGCGGCGCGGACGACGCGGAAGTCGATCTTGCGGCTGTCGAGGTCGACGCGGCTGACCTGCACGCGCACGCGCGCGCCGATCGCATAGCGGATGCCGGTGCGCTCGCCGCGCAGTTCCTGACGCAGCTCGTCGTAGCGGTAGTACTCGCCGCCGAGCTCGGTGATGTGCACCAGCCCCTCGACGTACATCGCATCGAGCGTGACGAACAGGCCGAACGCAGCGACCGCGCTGACCGTGCCGGCGAACTCCTCGCCGAGGTGTTCGCGCATGTAGCGGCACTTGAGCCATGCCTCGACGTCGCGCGACGCTTCGTCGGCGCGCCGTTCGTTGGCGCTGCAATGCGCGCCGGCGGCTTCCCACGCGGCGGTTTCGTCGGCCGACGGCCGCGCGGCCACGCGCGTGCCCGCGCGGCCGCGCTTGCGCGACGGCTCGGGCGGAGTGGCATCGGCGGCGCCGATCGCGTGCCGCCGCCCGGCGAGCAGCGCCTTGATCACGCGGTGCACGAGCAGGTCGGGATAGCGCCGGATCGGGCTCGTGAAGTGGGTGTACGCCGGATACGCGAGGCCGAAGTGGCCGGCGTTGGCCGGCGTGTAGATCGCCTGCTGCATCGATCGCAGCAGCATCGTGTGGATCTGCAGCGCGTCGGGCCGGCCCTGCACCGCCTGCGCGATCGCCTGCAGCTCGCGCGGCGCCGGGTCGTCGCTGAGTGTTGCCGCCAGGCCGAGTGCGCGCAGCTGGTTCTGCAACGCCTGGCGCTTCTCAGGCGTCGGCCCCTCGTGCACGCGGTACAGCGCCGGATGGCCCGACTCGGCGATGAACTCGGCGGCGCAAACGTTGGCCGCGAGCATCGCTTCCTCGATCAGCCGGTGGGCGTCGTTGCGCGTGCGCGGCACGATCGATTCGATGCGGCCGTCGGCGTCGCAGACGATCTGCGTCTCGACGGTCTCGAAGTCGATCGCGCCGCGGCGCTGGCGCTGCTTGGCGAGCGCGCGATACACCTCGTGCAGGTGCACGAGGTGCGGCACGAGCTCGGCGCGGCGCGCCGCTTCGGGGCCGCGTGTGTTGGCGAGCACGGCGGCGACCTCGGTGTACGTCAGCCGCGCCTGCGACTCGATCACCGCCGGGTAGAACTGGTAGGCGTCGACGACGCCGTCGGCGTCGACCAGCATGTCGCACACCATCGCCAGCCGCGGCACGCCGGGGTTCAGCGAGCACAGCCCGTTGGACAGCTTCTCGGGCAGCATCGGGATGACGCGGCGCGGGAAGTAGACCGACGTCGCGCGGTCGTAGGCGTCGTCGTCGAGCGGCTCGCCGGGTTTCACGTAATGGCCGACGTCGGCAATTGCGACGACGAGACGCCAGCCGCCGTCGCCACGGCCGCGCGGGGCGGGCTGCGGCTCGCAGTACACCGCATCGTCGAAGTCGCGCGCGTCGTCGCCGTCGATCGTCACCAGCGCGACGTCGGTCAGGTCGACGCGCTGCTTGCGGTCGGCGGCGCGCAGCCGTTCGGGCAACGCTGCGGCGAGCGCCAGCGTCGCCGGCGAGAACTGGTGCGGCACTTCGTACTTGCGCACCGCGATCTCGATCTCCATGCCGGCGTCGTCGATCTCGCCGAGCACTTCGGCGACGCGCCCGACCGGCTGCGCGAGCAGCGACGGCGGCTCGGTCAGCTCGACCGACACCACCTGCCCGACCGCGGCGCTGGCGGTGGCGTTCTTCGGGATCAGGATGTCCTGGCCGTAGCGGCTGTCTTCGGGGGCGACGAGCCACTGCCCGCCCTCGTGCAGCAGCCGGCCGAGAATCGGCCCGCGGCGGCGCTCGAGGATGTCGAGCACGCGGCCTTCGGGGCGGCCGCGCTTGTCGTGGCGAACGACACGAACGCGCACGCGGTCCTTGTGCAGCACGCTGCGCATCTCCTGCGGCGCGAGCCAGACGCGCGGTTCGCCGGCGTCGGCGACGACCGTGCCATGGCCGTCGCGGTGGCCGTGGACGACGCCTTCGATCTCGTCGAACGGCGCCGCCGACGGCGCATTCGCAAGACGGTTGTTCTTGTCCTTGATGGTAAGATCCTCGGTTCTTGAAACGGCCCAGGTGGCGGAATTGGTAGACGCACTAGTTTCAGGTACTAGCGCTTAACGGCGTGGGGGTTCGAGTCCCTTCCTGGGCACCAAACAAAGATATGGCCGGCACGAAAGTGTCGGCCATTTTGTTTGGCGACCAGGAGTCGGGCGCCTGCGCGCCCGACGCAAGGGACTCGAAGGGCCCGGCTTGCAAGCCGGGCCGGGGTCGCGGAACGTGACCGAGTCCCTTCCTGGGCACCAAACAAAGAGATGGCCGGCACGAAAGTGTTCGGCCATTTTGTTTGTGCGATCGCGTCGTCGGACGACGCGGCGAATGGCGCGAAAGCGGATCGGAAACGCGCCGATTCAAACCGCGAACTTGCGCGCCAGACGGTCGGGACGCAACGTGTCGTATTCCTCGAACGGCTGATGGATCCAGGGGCTCGTCGGCAGCGTCTCGACGTAGTAGTCGGGCACGTAGCTCGACACGCCTTTCACCCAGATCACCGCAGCGCGCAGCTCGCGAATCGCCGGCATGCCGCGCAGCCGCTCGACGACGGCGCGCAACGTGACGCCGGTGTCGGCCAAGTCGTCGACGAGCAGCACGCGTCCGGCGAGCTCGCCCTTGGGCATCGTGATGTACTTCGCGAGGTCCAGGCGGCCCTGGATCGTCCCGGTCTCGTCGCGGTAAGAGCTCGTCGACATGATCGCCAGCGGCTTGTCGAACACGCGCGACAGCACGTCGCCAGGGCGCATGCCGCCGCGCGCCAGACACAGCAGCTGGTCGAACTCCCAGCCCGACGCGTGGACCTTCAGCGCGAGCCGCTCGATCAGCAGGTGGTACTCGTCCCAGGACACGTACAGGTGCTTGCCGTCGTCGGTGAGCATCGTCGTCGGTCCTCGTCGTTCAGGCGCGGAACGGGTGGCGCAACAGGATCGTGTGCACGCGGTCGGGGCCAGTCGACACCATGTCGATCGGCACGCCGGTCAGCGCCTGCATCCGCTCGAGATAGCGCCGCGCGTTGAGCGGCAACTGCTCCCAGTTCGTCAGCCCGGCGGTCGTTTCGGTCCAGCCGGGCAGCGTTTCGTACACCGGCTCGCAGGCGACGATCTCGTCGGCGTCGAGCGGCAGGATGTCGATCGTCCGCGAGCCGATGCGGTAGCCGGTTGCGATGCGGATCTCGGGCAGACCGTCGAGCACGTCGAGCTTGGTGATGCACAGCCCCGACGTGCCGTTGATGATCATCGACCGCTTCAACGCTGCGGCGTCGAGCCAGCCGCAGCGGCGCATGCGGCCGGTGACGACGCCGCGCTCCTGACCGACGGTCGACAGGTGATGGCCGACCGACCCGGCCGCGGCGATGTCGAGCTCGGTCGGGAACGGCCCGCCGCCGACGCGCGTCGTGTACGCCTTCGTGATGCCGAGCACGTAGTGCAGCATCGCCGGGCCGACGCCTGATCCGGCGGCGGCGTTGCCGGCGACGCAGTTGCTCGACGTCACGTACGGATAGGTGCCGTGGTCGACGTCGAGCAGCGTGCCCTGCGCGCCTTCGAACAGCAGGTGGTCGCCGCGAATGTGCGCTTGGTGCAGCGAATAGCCGACGTCGGCGACCAGCGGCCGCAGCAAGTCGGCCGCGGCAAGCGCGTCGTCGAGCATCGGCTGCCATTGCAGCGGCGCGGCGCCGAGCACGTGGGTCAGCTCGGCGTTGTGCAGCTCGACGAGTTCGCGCAGCTTGGCCTCGAAACGCGCCGGATGCAGCAGGTCCTGCACGCGCAGCGCGCGGCGCGCCACCTTGTCCTCGTAGGCCGGGCCGATGCCCTTGCCGGTGGTGCCGATCTTGCCGCCGGCGGTGCCCTCGCGGCGGGCCTCGCGCGCGCGGTCGACCTCGACGTGGAACGGCAGGATCAGCGGGCTGGCCTGCGACAGGTGCAGCCGCGAGCGCACGTCGATGCCGAGGCCTTCGATGCGCTCGATTTCGGCGATCAGGTGGCGCGGGTCGACGACGACGCCGTTGCCGATGTAGCACTCGACGCCGTCGCGCATCACACCCGACGGGATCAGCTGCAGCGCCGTCTTGCGCCCGCCGATGACGAGCGTGTGGCCGGCGTTGTGGCCGCCCTGGAACCGGACCACGCCTTGGGCATGGTCGGTCAGCCAGTCGACGATCTTGCCCTTGCCTTCGTCGCCCCACTGCGTGCCGACGACGACG
>CBDUBX010000214.1:0-4793 GCA_965365495.1 uncultured Burkholderiales bacterium | reverse complement strand
ACGCCGCCCTCGTCGAGCAGAGCGCCGCCGCCGCAGAAAGCCTGCGCGAGCAGGCGGCCCGGCTCGCGGCGCTGGTCGCCGAATTCCGCGTCGACGGCGAACGTGCGGCGGTCGCCGCTCCGGCCCAGGCTGCGGTCGTCGCCGCGCCGGCGAAGACCGCGCTCGTCGCCACGCCGAAGCCGGTTCAGCCGCTGGCCGTCAACCTCACATCGAAGGCGGCGGCGCCGTCGGTGCCGACGACCGCCGTTGCGCCGAAGCAGCCGCCAGCGGCCAAGCCCGCGCCATCATCGACCGCGACCGCGGCGCCCGCCGCTGCCGCGCGGCCGACGCCGCCGAGCGAGGTGCGCACCGCGACCGCGAGCGTGCTGGCGCAGTTCGCGCCGTCGCGCACCGCGAAGGCCGCAGCACCGGCCCAGCCTGCGCCGGTGCGCAGCGCTGCCGCGCCGATGACGCCCGCGCCCGTCGCGGCCGCGCCGTCGTCGACGCCGGCGCCGGCCGACGACGACTGGGAAACCTTCTGACGATCCACCACCGGCCGCGGGCTGCCGCGGCGCCTACAGATCACGCGTTGCCGTCCGATAACACGGCACGCCCCGCGCCGTAACCGAGGACCCCGAAATGGACATGATTGCCGAAGCCAGCCACATCGCACGCACCCCCGCGCCCGAGCACGCGCTGCACGGCGCCCCGGGCAGCCACACCGCCGCGGCCGGCGAGTACCTGACCTTCCGCCTCGGCGGCGAGGAATACGGCATCGACATCCTGCGCGTGCAGGAGATCCGTTCGTACGAGCCGCCGACGCGCATCGCCAATGCGCCGGGCTTCATCAAGGGCGTGGTCAACCTGCGCGGCGTGATCGTGCCGATCATCGACCTGCGGCTGAAGCTCGGCTGCGACAGCGCCGAGTACAACACCTTCACCGTCGTCGTCGTGCTGAACGTCCGCGGCCGCGTCGTCGGTGCGGTCGTCGACTCGGTCAGCGACGTCCTCGAGCTCGGCCGCGACGACATCAAGCCGTCGCCCGAACTGAACTCGGCGATCGACGCCGCGTTCATCACCGGCATCGGCACGATCAAGAACGGCGATGCCGAACGGATGCTGATCCTGATGGACATCGAAGGCCTGATGGGCAGCGCCGACATGGGCTTGGTCTGACGCGACCGCCCGGGCGCGGCGCGTCGCGCGCGGCGCAGCCTCGAAAACGACCGCGGCTTGCCGCGGTCTTTTCATTTGGCCTGCAGCCGCGGGCGCGTCGCGGCGGACTACACCGCGCCCGCCCGCCGCAGCGTCTGCAGCACCGGGCGGCGCAGCACGTCGCGCAGCCCCCACCAGCCGGCGGCAAGCGCCAGCGCCGCGCCGGCGGCCGCGCCGGCCAGCGGCACCCACCAGTCGGGCGCCCACGCGAACTCGAAGACGTTCTTCGCGAGCAGCCAGCCGACGGCGATCGCCGCGGCCGACGCCAACAGCCCGGCGAGCGCGCCGACGCCGAGCAGCTCGGCGCGCTGCACCTGCGCCAGCAACCGGCTCGATGCGCCCATCGCGCGCATCAGCGCGAATTCGCGCGTGCGCGACTCGCGCGTCGCGCTGACCGCGGCGAACAACACGACGAGCCCGGCGACGAGCGTGAAGCCGAACAGGAACTCGACCGCGCGCACGACCTGGTCGACGACGCGCTGCACCTGGGCGATGCTGGCCGACACGTCGATGTTCGTGATGTTCGGAAACTGCCGGCTCAGCGCGTTGTCGAAGCCCGGCGTCTCGGGCGCGCGGAACGCGCCGATGTAGGTCGCCGGCAGTTCGGGGAACGTCGCGCGCGGGTACAGCACGAAGAAGTTCACGCGCATCGACCCCCAGTCGACCTTGCGCAGCGACGTGATCTTCGATTCGATCGTCTGCCCGGCGACATCGAAGCGCAGCGTGTCGCCGAGCGCCAGCCCGAGGTCGACCGCGAGCCCTTCCTCGACCGACACGCCGTCGGCCTCGTCGGCGATCCAGCGGCCGGCGACGATCTCGTTGTGCGCCGGCGCCTCGGCGCTGTGGCTCAGGTTGAACTCGCGTTCGACGAGGCGGCGCGCACGCCCGTCGACGGCGAAATCGTCGGCGGCGACGGCGCGGCCGTTGATCGCGACGAGCCGGCCGCGGATCATCGGAAACCAGTCGTAGCGCGCGACGCCGGCGGCGTCGAGTGCGGCGCGAAACGCCGCTTCCTGGTCGGGCTGGACGTTGATGACGAAGCGGTTCGGCGCGTCGCGCGGCGTCGCCTGGCGCCAGCTGTCGACGAGGTCGGTGCGCAGCAGCACCAGCAGCACCAGCGCCAGCAGGCCGACCGCGAGCGCGCCGACCTGCAACACCGCGAACCCGGGCCGCGCGGCGATCTGCCGCGTCGCCAGGATCAGCCACCGCGGCGCGCCGCTGTCGGGCACCGCGCGTCGCAGCACCACCACGGCCAGCCATGCGAACAGCGCGAACACCGCCGCCGCCGCGGCAAAGCCGCCGATCGCGATCGCGCCGAGCTTGACGTCGGCCGACGCCGCCATCAGCAGCAGCGCGAAGCCGCCGGTGCCGGCGAGCAGCGCGCCGGCCGACGCCGCCTTGAGCCCGCCGACGTCGCGGCGGATCACGCGCAGCGGCGGCACGCTGGCGAGTTGCAGCACCGGCGGCAGGCCGAAGCCGGCGAGCAGCGTCAATCCGACGCCGATGCCGAACAGCGCCGGCCACGGCGTCGGTGGCGGCAGCGTCGCCGCGACCAGCCCCGACAGCAGCCAGACGAAGACGTTGTGGACGACGAGGCCGACGAGGACGCCGGCGACGCTCGCGACGACGCCGACGCCGCCGAACTCGAGCGCATAGGCGCCGGCGATGCGCCGCTGCGACAGCCCGAGGACGCGCAGCATCGCGCAGTCGTCGAGGTGGCGCGCGGCGAACTCGCGCGCCGCCAGCGCCACCGCCACCGCCGACAGCAGCGCCGCGAGCAGCGCGACGAGGTTCAGGAACTTCGACGCGCGGTCGAGCGTCGTGCGCAGCTCGGGGCGGCCTTCCTCGAAGCTCTCGACGCGGACGCCGCGCAGCGCGCCGCTGTCGGCGGCCTGTTCGACGTGGGTGACGAAGTCGCGCACCGCGGCGGCGCCGCGCGCCGCGTCGACGTCGTCGCGCGCGGCGACCGCGAGGCGGTAGCCGACGCGGCTCGCCGGCTGCACGAGGCCGGTGGCGTCGAGGTCGGCGAGGTTCAGCATCAGCCGCGGCGAGAAGCTCGAGAACCCGGCCCCGCGGTCGGGCTCGACGGCGATGATGCGGTCGATGACGAGCGTTGCGTCGCCGAGCAGCACCGGGTCGCCGACCGCGAGCTGCAGCGCGTCGAGCACGCCGGCGTCGACCCACGCAGTGCCGGGGCGCGGCGCCGCGGCCTGCGTCACCACCGGCGCGTCGGGCGCGGCGCGCAGCTGCAGCGCGCCGCGCAGCGGGTACTTCGAGCTCACTGCCTTCACCGACACCAGGCGCGTCGCGCCGCCGTGGTCGTCGGGCGCGCGCGCCATGCTCGGGAACGCGACGCTCGGCGCGACGCGCAGGCCCAGCGACTCGGCCTTGGCGACGAGCTCGGGCGGCGTCGGCCGGTCGCTGCGCACGACCGCGTCGCCGCCGAGCAGCTGACGCGCGTCGCGCTGCAGCCCGTTGCCGAGGCGGTCGGCGAAAAAGCCGACCGCGGTCAGCGCGGCGACCGCGAGCAACACCGCCACCGCGAGCAGCCGCAGCTCGCCGGCGGCGAAGTCGCGCCGCGCTTGGCGCCACGCCAACCCGGCGATCGACGGCGGGCGCGACGCGGCCGCGGGCGAAGCGGCAGCGGCTTGATCGGCAAGGGTCGTCATCGCGCCACGGTAGCGCAACCGCGCTGGCAGCGAACGCGCCGCTTCGAAGAGACCGTTCAGCGGCGGCGAACATGCGGGCGACGAACACATGCTGCAATGACCCGGCGAGGGCGTGGCAGCGTCGACGGGCTCACCGCGGTGCTGCAAGGTCGTTGTCGCGTCGAACGCACATTTGCCGGTACGCACGGCGGCGTGCTCGGCCGCCGGCCCTGACCGCGCGTCGCACCCGGTCCAGCCTCGACGCGGGGGCGTCCGTGTCCGACGCTGCGGCATTCTGTCGTCGCCTTAGCCCTTCGCCATGTCCAGCATCTTCTCCGCCCCTTCACCGCCGTCGCCGCTGCCGGCGCTGTTCGTGTCGCACGGCTCGCCGATGGTCGCGCTCGAACCGGGCGCCGCGGGCGCGTTCTGGCGCCGGCTCGGTCCGGCCGTCGACGCCGTCTTCGGCCGGCCGAAGGCGATCGTCGCCGTGTCGGCGCACACGCTCGCGCCGCGGCCGACGGCGCTGGCTGCGCCGCGCCACGCCGCGGTCCACGACTTCGGCGGGTTCGACGAGCGGCTGTACACGCTGCGCTACGACGCGCCGGGCGCGCCGGCGCTGGCCGAACGCGTCTTGGCGCGGCTGCGCGACGCCGGCATCGACGCGGCGACGACGCCCGCCGGCGGTCTCGACCACGGCATCTGGACCGTGCTGCGCGAGGCCTGGCCGCAGGCCGACGTGCCGGTGCTGCCGCTGGCATGGCCGGCGCGCTGGACGCCGGCGCAGCTCGCCGCCGTCGGCACGGCGCTCGCGCCGCTCGCGGCCGAAGGCGTGCTCGTGCTCGCCACCGGCAGCATCACGCACAACCTGCGGCGCGTCTTCGCCGGCGGGCTGCGCCCCGACGCCGATGCGCCGGCGACGCCCGAGAGCACGGCGTTTCGCGACTGGTTCGC
>CBDUBX010000213.1:0-4810 GCA_965365495.1 uncultured Burkholderiales bacterium | reverse complement strand
GGTGAACGACACCTACCACGAGAACCTCGACGCGGCGCGCGTCGACGCGATCCTGCGGGAGCTCGCTTGACGCCGGCTGCCATCGAAACGCCGGCGGTGTTCTTCGACCACGAGGTGACCGAGCACTCGCACGGGCTGGCCGCGTACCGCGACCGCGGCGGCTACACCGCGCTGACGCGCGTGCTGCGCGGGATGCAGCCGGCCGACGTGCAGAAGACGGTGCTCGATTCGGGGCTGCAGGGCCGCGGCGGCGCCGGGTTTTCGACCGGCGCGAAGTGGGGCTTCGTCGCCAAGAACAGCCCCGTCGTCTACCTGTGCTGCAACGCCGACGAAGGCGAGCCCGGCACGTTCAAGGACCGTTGGATCCTCGAGCACGTTCCGCACCGGCTCGTCGAAGGGCTGGCGATCGCCGCGTACGCCCTCGGCGTGCGCCACGCCTTCGTCTACATCCGCGGCGAGTTCGACCTGCCGCTGCGCCGGCTCAACGATGCGCTGGCCGAAGCGCGCGCCGCGGGGCTGGTCGGCGAACGCATCCTCGGCAGCGGCTACGCGTGCGACATCGTCGTCCACCGCGGCGCCGGCGCCTACGTCTGCGGCGAGGAATCGAGCCTGATCAATTCGCTCGAAGGCAAGAAGGGCTACCCGCGCAACAAGCCGCCGTTCCCGGCGGTGAAGGGGCTGTACCAGCGGCCGACCGTCGTCAACAACGTCGAGACGCTGGCGACGCTGCCTTGGATCCTGGCGCACGGCGCCGAGGCCTACGCGGCGATCGGCGTCAAGAAGACACCGGGAACGCGTTTGTTCGGGGTGTCGGGTCACGTCGCGAAGCCCGGGCTCTACGAGCGCCCCACCGGCTACCCGCTGCACCGCCTGGTGATGGAAGACGCCGGCGGCGTGCTCGGCGGCAAGGCGCTGAAGGCGGTGATCCCCGGCGGCAGCTCGACGCCGATCCTCACCGCCGACGAGGTGCGCGGCGTCACGCTCGACGCCGAATCGATGTCCAAGGTCGGCAGCATGCTCGGGTCGGGCGGCGTGATCGTCGTCGCCGAAGGTACTTGCATGGTGCGGCTGCTGCAGGTGCTGTCGCGGTTCTACGCGCACGAGTCGTGCGGCCAGTGTTCGCCGTGCCGCGAAGGCACCGACTGGATGAACCGCATCGTCGGCCGCGTCGTCGCCGGCGCCGGCACGCCGGCCGACCTCGCGAACCTGCGCGCGATTCCCGCCGGCATCATGGGCAACACGATCTGCGCCTTGGGCGACGCGGCGTCGATGCCGGTGCTGAGCTTCATGAAGAAGTTCGGCGCCGAGTTCGAATACTTCGTCGAGCACGGCCGCTCGATGTACGACGGTCGGCTCACCGTCTGAGCCGCGCGCGCCGCCACGATGCCGACCACCTTCACGCTCGACGGCGACGAGCTCGAAGCGCTCGACGGCGAAACCGTGATCCAGGCGGCGCACCGCCACGGCCGCGAGATCCCGCACTTCTGCTACCACCCGAAGCTGTCGGTCGCCGGCAGCTGCCGCATCTGTCTGGTCAAGGTCAACGGCCTGCCCAAGCTGATGCCGGCGTGCAACCTGCTCGTCACGCCGAAGATGGTCGTCGAGACGCGAGCCGAGGAAGTGCAGCGCGCGCGCCGCCAGGTGCTGCAGTTCATCCTGCTGAACCACCCGGTCGACTGCGGCATCTGCGACAAGGCCGGCGAATGCATGCTGCAGGACAACCAGCACGCGTACGGGCCGCCCGAATCGCGGTCGATCGACCCGAAGATCACCGGCCGCAAGCTGTACGCGCTGAGCCCGCGGATCTCGCTGGACAACGAGCGCTGCATCCTGTGCAGCCGCTGCGTGCGCTTCACCGCCGAGATCTCGAAGTCGCACGCCTTGGGCATCGTCGACCGCGGCGCACACGCTTTTGTCGACCGCATCGACGGTGTGCCGTTCGACGACCCGTATTCGGACAACGTGATCGGCATCTGCCCCACCGGTGCGCTGCTGTCGCGCGACTTCCTGTACCGCTCGCGGGTGTGGTTCCTCGACCGCGTGCGCTCGGTGTGCACGGGCTGCGCGCGCGTGTGCAGCGCCGATGTCTGGCGCCCCACCGGGTCGCGCCCGGTGCCCGGCGCGCCGAACAAGCGCGTCGCGCTGCGCGTGACCGCGCACAAGAACCTCGCGATCAACGGCCCGTGGCTGTGCAACAAGGGCTTCGACATGCATCGCTGGATGGCCCGCGACCGCGCGCTCGAGCCGCTCGTCGCCGGGCGTGCGGTCGCGCCGGCCGAGGCGCTGGCGACCGCGCGCCGGCTGCTCGCCGACGCACGCCGCCCGGCGGCGATCGTCACCGCGCACGCGTCGAACGAGGAGCTCGACGCGTTCGCCGCGCGCTTCGGCTCGCGGCTGGCCGTCTACCTGCGGCGCGACCACGAACCTGCGCCCGGCGAGGTCGTCGAGGACGACCTGTTGATCCGCGCCGACAAGAACCCGAACACCGCCGGCGTCTCTGCGCGCTTCGGCGACGTGCCGTACGACGCCGCCGCCGGCCACGACGTGGTGCTCGCGTGGGGCGAGTTCCGCGACGCGCGCGGCTTTGCCGGCGGCGACGCCGCGGTGATCCACCTCGCGTCGTTCGCCGACGCGGGCGACCGACTCGCCGACGTCGTGATCCCGGTGTCGACGCACTTCGAGCGCGCCGGCACGTTCACGAACTTCGAGGGCAAGACCAACGCGTTCGACCGCGTGTTCGACCCGCCGCCCGGCGTGCTGCACGCGGCCGACGTCTTCCGCGAGCTCGCCGCATGACGCAGGACCTCGTCGTCCACGGCGCGTTCATGCTCTTCGTCGTCGCCTTCCTGATGGGGCTGGCGACGATCTTCACGTGGATCGAGCGCAAGCTGTCGGCGGTGATGGCCGACCGCATCGGCGCCAACCGCGCTTATCTGCGGCTGCCGTTCACCAACGTCAAGCTTGTCTGGATGGGGCTGTTCCACGGGCTGGCCGACGGCGCCAAGATGCTGTTGAAGGAGAACTTCACGCCGGCGACCTACGACCGCTTCTGCTACCACCTCGCACCGTGGCTGGCTGCGGTGCCGGTGCTGTTCGTGTTCGCGGTCGTGCCGTTCGGCGGCACGCTCGTGCCCGGCGCGCTGTTCGGCGACGCGTTTCCGGCGTGGCGCGACTTCTTCGGCGATCGCGCCTACCCGATGCAGATCGCGAGCCTCGACGCCGGCATCCTGTTCGTCGTCGCGATCTCGGGCATCGGCATTCTCGGCACGATGCTCGCGGGGTGGTCGTCGAACAACAAGTTCTCGATGCTCGGCGCGGCGCGCGCGGCGTCGCAGATGATCTCCTACGAGATCGCGATGGGGCTGGCGCTGATCGCGATGGTCGTCACCTACGGCAGCCTCGACCTGGTCGCGATGGTCAAGTGGCAGGCCGAGCCGCTCGCCGCGTTCGTCCCGGCGTGGGGCATCTTCGTGCAGCCACTCGCCTTCGTGCTGTTCCTGACGGCGTCGATCGCCGAGAACAAGCGCGTGCCGTTCGACCTGCCCGAATGCGAAAGCGAGCTCGTGTCGGGCTACTTCACCGAATACACGTCGATGAAGATGGGGCTGTTCCTGCTCAGCGAGTTCATCGAGATCGTCGTCATCTCGGCGCTGCTCGTCGTAATCTTCTTCGGTGGCCACACGCTGCCGGGGATCACCGCCACCGGCATCGCGTGGTGGGACGGCACGACGACCGCGCTGCCGCACGCCGTCGTCGTGCTGCTCGGCATGTTCGTCTTCACGGCGAAGGTCGTGATCGTCGGCTGCCTGCAGATCCAGATCCGCTGGACGCTGCCGCGCTTTCGCTACGACCAGCTGATGGGCCTCGGCTGGAAGTTCCTGCTGCCGTTCGCCGCGGCCAACCTCGTCGCCACCGCGGTCGTCCGCTGGTGGACGCTTCAGGCATGACCGCGCCGCGGCCGAAGAAGGACTACTGGAACGCGCCGCGGCTGTCGCTGTGGGAGCGTCTGTACGTCCCCGAGATCGTCCACGGCATGTGGATCACCGGAACGATCTTCGCGCGCAACATGTGGAAGTGGGTGACGTTCCGCAAGGGCGCGGTCACCGCCTACTACCCCGAGGAGATCCGCGCCGACTACTCGCCGAACAATCGCGGCCGCCACGTGCTGACCCAGCGCAGCAACGGCGAGGTGCAGTGCGTGTCGTGCTTCCTGTGCGCGACCGTGTGCCCGGCGTACTGCATCGACATCGTCGCCGCCGGCAACCCGGCCGACCCGACCCACCCCAAGTCGCCGGCGCGGTTCGAGATCGACTATTCGCGCTGCATCTTCTGCGGCTATTGCGTCGAGGCCTGTCCCGAAGACGCGATCCGCATGGTCGCCGAAGTGCCCGACCTGCCCGGCTTCGACCGCGACCGAATGTTCGGCACGAAGGACCTGCTGCAGGGCTGGAAGCCGGTGGCTGCGCCGAAGAAGCGCTACCCCGACGTACCGGCGGTGCCGGCGGTCGCGGTGGCCGCCGCGCCCGCGCCGGTGGCGCCGCCGCCGACGTCGCCGGCGCCGGGCGGGGGGCCGCGGTGACGAACGTCTTCGTCGTCGCGTTCGGCGCGCTGGCGCTGGTGTTCGCCGTGCTCGTCGTCGTCGCGCGCCAGCCGATGCGCGCCGCGCTCGCGCTGATCGCCCACATGGGCTGCCTGGCGGCGATCTACGCCGCGCTGGCGGTGCACGTCGTCGCGCTGTTCCAGGTGCTGATCTATGTCGGCGCGGTGATGGTCTTCATGGTCTACACGATCATGCTGCTCGACGACCGCG
>CBDUBX010000212.1:0-4828 GCA_965365495.1 uncultured Burkholderiales bacterium | reverse complement strand
ACACCTACGCGCGCAAGGTCGCGATCTGCGAGCGCGCCTATCGCATCCTCGTCGACCGCGTCGGCTTTCCGCCCGAGGACATCGTCTTCGACCCCAACGTCTTCGCGATCGCCACCGGCATCGCCGAGCACGACAACTACGCGGTCGACTTCATCGAGGCCACGCGCTGGATCAAAGCGAACCTGCCGGGCGCGAAGGTCAGCGGCGGCATCAGCAACGTGTCGTTCAGCTTCCGCGGCAACGACGCGGTGCGCGAGGCGATCCACACGGTGTTCCTGTACCACGCGATCCGCGCCGGGCTCGACATGGGGATCGTCAACGCCGGGATGATCGGCGTCTACGACGACCTCGACGCCGAGCTGCGCGAGCGCGTCGAAGACGTCGTCCTCAACCGCCGACCCGACGCCGGCGAGCGCCTCGTCGAGATCGCCGAGCGCGCCAAGGGCACGGCGCGCGACGACACCGCGCGGCTGGCGTGGCGCGCCGGCAGCGTCGACGAGCGGCTGAGCCACGCGCTGGTGCACGGCATCACCGAGTTCATCGTCGCCGACACCGAAGAGGCTTGGCGCGCGACCGAAGCGCGAGGCGGCCGCCCGCTGCACGTCATCGAAGGGCCGCTGATGGCCGGGATGAACGTCGTCGGCGACCTGTTCGGCCAGGGGCGGATGTTCCTGCCGCAGGTGGTCAAGAGCGCGCGCGTGATGAAGCAGGCGGTGGCGCACCTGCTGCCGTACATCGAGGCCGAGAAGGAGCGCCTGGCCGCCGGCGGCGAGACGGTGCGGGCGAAGGGCAAGATCGTCATCGCGACGGTCAAGGGCGACGTCCACGACATCGGCAAGAACATCGTCACCGTCGTCCTGCAATGCAACAACTTCGATGTCGTCAACATGGGCGTGATGGTGCCGTGCCACGACATCCTGGCGCGCGCCAAGGCCGAGGGCGCCGACGCGATCGGCCTGTCGGGGTTGATCACGCCGAGCCTCGAAGAGATGCAGCACGTCGCCGCCGAAATGCAGCGCGACGAATGGTTCGCGTCGCGCGCCACGCCGCTGTTGATCGGCGGCGCGACGTGCAGCCGCGTCCACACCGCGGTGAAGATCGCGCCGAAGTACGCCGGCCCGGTTGTCTACGTGCCCGACGCGTCGCGCAGCGTCGGCGTCTGCAGCGACCTGCTCAGCCGCGAGCGCAGCGCGGGTTTCGTCGCCGAGTTGCGCGCCGACTACGAGCGCGTGCGCGTGCAGCACGCGGCGAAGAAGGCCACGCCGCTCGTCACGCTGGCGCAGGCGCGTGCCAACAAGACGCCGATCGACTGGTCGGCGTATGCACCGCCGGTGCCGCGCGCGGTCGGCCGCCGCGTCCTCGCCGACATCGACCTCGCCGAGCTCGTGCGCTACATCGACTGGGGGCCGTTCTTCCAGACCTGGGACCTCGCCGGCCGCTACCCGGCGATCCTCGACGACGCGGTCGTCGGCGAGCAGGCCAGGAGCGTGCTGGCCGACGCGCGCGAGATGCTCGACGAAGCGATCCGCGGCCGCTGGTTGACGGCCAGCGCCGTGTTCGCGCTGCTGCCGGCGAACACCGTCGACGACGACACGATCGAGGTCTACCGCGACGCGTCGCGCACCGCCGTCGCGCTGCGCTGGAACCCACTGCGGCTGCAGACCGAGCGACCGGTGATCGACGGCGTCGCGCGGCCGAACCGTTCCCTGGCCGATTTCGTCGCGCCGCGCGGCGTCGCCGACGACTGGATCGGCCTGTTTGCGGTGACCGCGGGGCACGGCGTCGACGCCAAGGAAGCCGAGTTCGTCGCCGCCCACGACGACTACCGCGCGATCCTGCTCAAGGCGCTGGCCGACCGGCTGGCCGAGGCCGGCGCCGAGTACCTGCACCGCCGCGTGCGCACCGAGTTCTGGGGCTACGTGCCCGACGAGCGGCTCGACAACGACGCGCTGATTGCCGAGCGCTACCGCGGCATCCGCCCGGCGCCGGGCTATCCGGCGTGCCCCGACCACGGTGTCAAGCGAGCGATGTTCGACGTGCTCGGCGCGGCCGAGATCGGCATGGCGCTGACCGACAGCCTGGCGATGACGCCCGCGGCCAGCGTCAGCGGCTTCTACCTCGCCCACCCCGACGCGAGCTACTTCAACGTCGGCACCATCGGCGACGACCAGCTCGAAGACTGGGCCGCGCGCGAAGGGATCGCGCCGGCCGACGCGCGGCGGCGGCTGGCGTCGCAGCTCGGTTGAGCGACGCACCGGTCGGCTTGAACGCCGCGCAGCTGCGCGCGGTGCACCACCTGAACGGCCCGTGCCTGGTGCTCGCCGGCGCCGGGTCGGGCAAGACGCGGGTCATCGCGCACAAGATCGCGCGGCTGCTCGCCGCCGGCGTCGCGCCCGAGCGCATCGCGGCGATCACGTTCACCAACAAGGCGGCGCACGAGATGCGAGACCGTGTGCGGTCGCTTGTCGGTCCGCGCGCGGCGAACGCCGTCGTCGCGTCGACCTTCCACGCGCTAGGCGTGCGCATCCTGCGCAGCGACGGCGCGCGCGTCGGGCTGCGGCCGAACTTCAGCATCTTCGACACCGACGACGCGCTCGGCGTGCTGCGCGACGCCGCCGGCAGCACCGACAACGCCATCGCGCGGCGCTGGCAGTGGGCGATCTCGGCGTGGAAGAACCGCGGCCTGGACGCCGCGGCCGCGGCGGCGCATGCGTCGACCGCCGACGAGCAGGCCGCGGCGCAGGCGATGCTGCGTTACGAAGAACGCCTCGCAGCGTTCCAGGCGGTCGACTTCGACGACCTGATCGGCCTGGCGCTGAAGCTGTTGCAGCGCGACGCCGACGCGCGCGCGGCGTGGCGGTCGCGCTTCGACCACGTGCTCGTCGACGAGGTGCAGGACACCAACGCCGTGCAGTACGCGCTGCTGAAGTCGCTGGTCGGCGACGCCGCCGACGCGACGCCGTTCACCGCGGTCGGCGACGACGACCAGAGCATCTACGGCTGGCGCGGCGCGACCGTCGAGAACCTCGCGCAACTGCCGCGCGACTACCCGAAGCTCGTCGTCATCGCGCTCGAGCAGAACTACCGCTCGACCGGCCACATCCTGCGCGCGGCCAACGCCGTCATCGCGTGCAACCCGAAGCTGTACGCCAAGACGCTGTTCAGCGAGCTCGGCGACGGTGAGCCGGTGCGAATCGTCGTCAGCGACGACGAGGCGCACGAGGCCGACCGCGCCGCAGCGCGCATCCAGGGTCTGCGCCACGCCGGCGGCACGCGGTGGCGCGACTTCGCGGTGCTGTACCGCGCCAACCACCAGTCGCGCGTCTTCGAGCAGAAGCTGCGTGCGCTGCAGATCCCGTACCGCGTGTCGGGCGGGCAGAGCTTCTTCGACCGCGCCGAGATCCGCGACGTCTGCGCGTGGCTGCGGCTCGTCGTCAACGCCGACGATGACCCCGCCTTCCTGCGCGCGGCGACGACGCCGCGGCGCGGCATCGGCGCGCAGACGCTGGCCACGCTCGGCGAGTTCGCGGCGCGCTACCGGTCGAGCCTGCACGGCGCGCTGGCGGCGCCGAGCCTCGCCGCCGTGCTCGGCGCCAAGGCGATCGACGCGTTGCAGACCTTCGGCCGCGACGTCGCCGAGCTGCGCCACCGCGCGCTCGGCGCCTGCGGCAGCTGCGCCGCACGCGCCGCGCTGCTCGGCTGGCTCGACGACATCGGCTACGAACGCCACCTGCACGACGGTGCCGACAGCCCGCCGCAGGCCGCCGCGCGGTGGGCCAACGTCGTCGAATTCGTCGACTGGGCCGCGCGGCGCTGCAGCGGCGGCGATGTGGCGGTGGACGGCGCGGTCGACGGCGCGGGCGACGGCGATGGCTCGGCGACGGTGTCGCTGCTCGATGTCGCGCAGACGATCGCCGTCTTCGCCGGCCTCGCTGAACGCGATGCCGACGCCGACGTCGTCACGCTGTCGACGCTGCATGCGGCCAAGGGGCTCGAATGGCCGCACGTCCTTCTCGCCGGCGTCGTCGAAGGGCTGCTGCCGTTTCGCGCCGCCGGCGACGACCGACCCGAGACGGCCGGCGCGGTCGCCGAGGAGCGCCGCCTGATGTACGTCGGCATCACGCGCGCGCAGCGCACGCTGACCGTTGGCACGTTGAAGCGCCGCCGGCAGGGCCGGCAGACGGTCGCCGCGGTGCCGAGCCGCTTCATCGCCGAGATGGCGCTCGACGCCGAACGTTCGCGCGAAGACCCGCGCGAGCGGCTGAAGCGGCTGCGCGACGCTATGGCGGCGAAGGCGTCGACCGCGGCGTCGGCGACCGGGCCGCGCTAAGCAAGGAGAAACGCGCGCGTGGCGCACCGCGTGGCGCGCGGCGGCGCACGCACCGGCGCCGCGGGTCGCTCGCCCAAGCTCCGCGGGGCGTTGCCCGGCTGATCGAGAAGGGCGACGGTCACGTCCCCGCGAATGCGGGCCACGCGGCCGGAACGGCGAAACGATCGACCGAACGCCGTCAGCGATCGAGCGTCAGCTGGCCGTCGACGAGGCGCACGCGGTCGCCGACGCGCAGGTTGGGCATCTCGTCGTAGCTGACGACCTGGCGGCTGCCGTCGTCGCGCATCCGCAGCACCACTTCGTACTTGTGGCGCGTGTTCTGGTTGCGCTTCTGCACCTCGCGGCCGACAAGCGCGCCGCCGACCGCGCCGGCCACGCGCGCCGCGGTGCGGCCACTGCCGTCGCCGACCTGGTTGCCGAGCACCGCGCCGAGCAGGCCGCCGGCGACCGTGCCGCCGATGTAGTTGCCGTCGCCTTCGACTTCGACGCGGTTGATCG
>CBDUBX010000211.1:0-4878 GCA_965365495.1 uncultured Burkholderiales bacterium | reverse complement strand
AGCGGTGCTGCGCGCGATCGACCGCACCGGCGCGCTGCCGCGCGACACCGACGGCCGGGTGCCGTCGCCGGTGACGATCGACTTCCGCTTTCGCGACTGACGACCCGCTGCGCCGGCGCCGGCGCAGGCGCTCGCGCGCGCCGCGACGTCGCGACGCGCGGCACGGGGCTGGCGGCCGCGCCGGCGAAGTCGCTGGCCGGGCGCGACGCCCGCTCGTCGCCGCGCCATCAGTCGCCGAACGCGAGGTCGGCGACGTGGGCGAGCGACCGGCCGCCGGTGTTGTCGGCGTCGGCGGCGACGATCACCGCGACCAGCGGCGGCACGCCGGCGGCTTCGTCGCCGAACGCCAGTCGGAAGTCGGCGGCGACGTCGCGCTCCTCGTCGAGCCAGCGGCCGGTGGCGTCGCCGGCGCCGCGCAGCGGGATCGTCCGCACGCGGCGCGTGTAGGCGTTGGCGATCGGCACGCCGCGCGGCTCGGCATGCGCCCACGCCCAGCACAGCGTCGCCGCCGGCAGCGGGCGGTCGCTGCGCGACCGCGCCAGCCGCAGAAGCTGGCGGTCGACGAACGGCACCGCGTCGAGCGGCAGGTCGAAGCCGAGGCAGATGCGCGCCGCGGTGTCGTCGCCCGACTTGCGCGTCAGGTCGACCGCGGCGTTGGGCTCGTCGATGCGCCAAGACCAGCGCAGCGTCCGCGGCGCCGGCCGCGGCGCGACGTCGAGCACGCGGTTGCCGTACGACGCGCGCGCGTCGAGGCGCAGCGCCGTGCGGCCGTCGACCCGCACCGCGTCGTAGCGCGTCGGCGGCATCGCCTGGTCGGGCCAACCGACGTCGCGCCAGCCGGGGCCGGGCTGCAGCGCACCGGCGGCGTCGACGACGACGAGCGGCGGGAGCCGCGGCCCGGACGAGGCGGACGCGGCCGGCGCGCGTCGTGCGGCGACGTCGGACGCCGCGGCTGCGACGGCCGACGCGGTCACCGCGAGCGCGAGCGCCGCCACCGCCGCCCGCGCCCGCGCCCACGCCGGCGCCGACGCGCGCCGGGCGTCGAGCGGCGCCGGCGGCGCTGCGCCGCGTGGCCGCCGGCGGGAACGTCGGAGTCCGCCGGCGGCCACGGTCGGCACCGCGTCAGCCCCGTCGCCACGCATGGAAGCGCTCGACGTAACGCAGCAGCGACTGCGGCGCATGCGCGCGCTTCCACGCGCCGGCCACCGCCTTGGCCGACTCGGCGCGAGTCGGGTAGACGTGGATCGTGCCGAGGATCTTGTTCAGGCCGATGCCGTGCTTCATCGCCAGCACCCATTCGGCGATCAGGTCGCCGGCGTGCGCGCCGACGATCGTCACGCCGAGCACCGTGTCCTTGCCCGGCGGCGTCAGCACCTCGACGTAGCCGTCGGTCGCGCCGTCGGCGATGGCGCGGTCGAGTTCGGCCAGGTCGTAGCGCGTGGCCTCGTGGTCGACGCCGGCGGCGGTCGCGTCGGCGGCGTTCAACCCGACGCGCGCCACCTCGGGGTCGGTGAACGTGCACCACGGCACGACGCGGTTGTCGACGGCGAACGACTTGAAGCCGCCGAACGACGCGTTGACCGCGGCGTACCACGCCTGGTGCGACGCTGCGTGGGTGAACTGGTACGGGCCGGCGACGTCGCCGGCGGCGTAGACGTTGGGGATCCGCGTGCGCAGCTGCGCGTCGACGGCGAGCGTCGCGCCGTCGGTGGCGATGCCGAGCGCTTCCAGGCCGTAGCCGTCGAGCCGCGCGACGCGGCCGACCGCGCACAGCAGCTCGTCGAACGCGATGCGGTGTTCGGCGCCGGCGGCGTCGCGCACGACGAGCGCTTTGGCGCCGCCGTCGCCGTCGGCTGTGCCTTCGTCGGCGCCGGCGCTCTCGCCGCCGCCCTCGCAGCGCACCGCTTCGCAGCCGACGCGCACCGCCACGCCGTCGGCGGCGAGCGCACGCTGCACGATCGCCGACGCGTCGGCGTCCTCGCGCGGCAGCAGCCGCGGCGCGCGCTGCACCAGCGTCACCGCCGAGCCGAGCCGGGCGAAGGCCTGCGCGAGCTCGCAGCCGATCGGCCCGCCGCCGAGCACGACCAGCCGCCGCGGCAGCGTGCGCAGCGACCACAGCGTCTCGCTCGTCAGGCAGCCGACGTCGGCCAGCCCCGGCAGGTCGGGCAGTGCCGGGCGAGCGCCGGCGGCGACGACGATCGCCCGCGTCGACACGACGTCGCTGGTGCCGTCGGCCGCCTCTATGCGCACGTGCCACGGGTCGACGATCGTGGCGCGGCCGAGCCGCACGTCGACGCCGAGGCCGCGGTAGCGCTCGACCGAGTCGTGCGGCGCGATCGCGCGCACGTTGGCCGCGACGCGCTCCATCACGCGCGCGAAGTCGACGCGCGGCGCGCCGACGGCCACGCCGTGGTCGGCGGCGTCGCGCACATCGCGCAGCAGCGCGGCGGTGCGCAGCAGCGACTTGCTCGGCACGCAGCCGGTGTTCAGGCAGTCGCCGCCCATCGCGTGCGCTTCGACGAGCGTGACCCGGGCCTTGACCGCGGCGGCGATGTACGCGGTGACGAGCCCGGCCGAACCGGCGCCGATGACGACGACGTTGCGGTCGTAGCGCTTCGGCCGGCGAGCCTTCCACGGCGCGTAGACGCGCCGTGCCTGGACGCGGTCGACGACCTTGCGCGCGAGCAGCGGAAACACCCCGAGCAGCACGAACGACGCGACTAGCGCCGGCGACAGGATGCCGGACAGCGACTCGATCTGCGCCAGCTGCGTGCCGGCGTTCACGTAGACGACGGTGCCGGCGAGCATGCCGATCTGGCTGACGACGTAGAACGTCGGCGCCCGCATCGACGTCAACCCCATCAGCAGGTTGACGACGAAGAACGGGAACAGCGGCACGAGGCGCAGCGTGAACAGGTAGTACGCGCCGTCGCGCGCGACGCCGCGCTGCAGGTCGGCCAGCCGCCGGCCGAAGCGCCGCTCGACCGCGTCGCGCAGCAGGTAGCGCGCCGACAGCATCGCCAGCAGCGCGCCGACGCTCGACGCGAACGACACGACGACGGTGCCGACGACGAGGCCGAACACCGCGCCGGCGAGCAGCGTCATCACCGCCGCGCCGGGCAGCGACAGCGCGGTCACCGCGACGTAGGCGGCGAAGAACGCGCCGATCACCGCCGCCGGACGCGCCGCGTACAGCTCGGCAACGCGGTCGTTCGCGCCCTGCACCGCGTCCAGGCTGAGCCAGCGCGTGCCGCCGAACGCGAAGAACGCGCCGACCGCGGCGACGATCGCCGCGAGCAGCAGCGCCCGGCGCGCGTTCATCGACGGCCCAGCGTCGGCGCCGTCGGCGCGGTCGGCGCCGTCGCCGCCGCCGCCGCGGGTGCAAGGACCGCCGCCACAGCCGGCGCCACGGCGCGCCGCGTCATCGCGCGAACCGCGTCCATGCGGCGTGGACCCGCCAGACGAAGCTCGTCGCGCACAGCGCGGCGAAGGTCCAGGCGATCGCGGCGAAGTGCTGCGGCCAGACGCACATCGCGGCGAACGCGACGATCGTCTCGAAGCCTTCGGCGAGGCCGCCGAGCCAGGCGAAGCCCTTGCTGCCGCCGCGCGCGACCGGGTCCGCCGCGACGCCTCGCCGCTCGGCGACGAGCGCGTAGGCGATGAACGCGACGCCGTTGACGACGAACGACGCCAGCAGCGCCGCCGCGGCGAGCGCGTTGGCCGCCGGGTCGGCGACGGCGAAGGCCAGCGGCACGCTGGCGTAGAACACGAAGTCGAGCACGATGTCGAGGAACGCGCCGCGGTCGGTCGGCGCGGTCAGCCGCGCGACCGCGCCGTCGAGGCCGTCGCCGATGCGGCCGGCGAGCAGCAGCGCCAGCGCGGCGAGCGGCGCGCCGGCGGCGATCGCCACTGCGGCGCCGAGGCCGAACGCCAGCGCGACGAAGGTCAACGCGTCGGCGCCGACGCCGGCGGCGGCCAGGCGTCGCGCCAGCGCCTGCACCGGTCGCTGCAGCACCCGCGTCAGCGCGGCGTCGAACATCGCGGCCCGTCGGCAGCGGGCGGCACGTCGCGCGGCGCCACCGACGGCACGTCGCGCGGCGCCACCGGCGGCACGTCGCGCGGCGCCGCCGCGGGCGCCGCCGCCGGCGTTGCGTCGACCGGCGATCGGTCGGCCGTTGCCCCGGGGTGCGGTGCGGCGGCCGTTTTCGCATCCGCGACGCCCCAGCCGCCGCCGCCCGGCGTTTCGACGACGAACACGTCGCCCGCGGCCATCTCGACCGAGCCGATGTGGCCGAGCGCCTCGGCGCGGCCGTCGGCGCGCTCGACGCGGTTGACGCCGACCGCGCCGGGCGCGCCGCCGGCCAAGCCGAACGCCGGCACGCGACGGCCGTTGGACAGGATCGCCGCGGTCATCGGCCGCCGGAAGCGCACGCGGCGCACGCCGCCGTCACCGCCGCGCCAGCGGCCGGCGCCGCCGCTGCCGGCGCGGATCGAGTAGCTCTCGAGCAGCACCGGAAAGCGATGCTCGAGGACCTCGGGATCGGTGAGGCGCGAGTTCGTCATGTGCGTCTGCACGACCGCGGTGCCGTCGAAGCCGGGGCCGGCGCCCGAGCCGCCGGAGATCGTCTCGTAGTACTGATAGTCGGCGTCGCCGAACGTGAAGTTGCTCATCGTGCACGGCCCGGCGGCCATCACGCCCAGCGCGCCGAACAGCGCGTTGGTCACGCACTGCGACGTCTCGACGTTGCCGGCGACCACTGCCGCCGGCGGCCGCGGGTTCAGCATGCAGCCTTCGGGGACGATCACGCGCAGCGGCTTCAGGCAGCCGGCGTTCAGCGGGATGTCGTCGTCGACCAGCGTGCGGAAGACGTACAGCAC
>CBDUBX010000210.1:0-4911 GCA_965365495.1 uncultured Burkholderiales bacterium | reverse complement strand
AGATCGCCTGCGTCATCGTCGAGCCGATCGCCGGCAACATGAACTTCGTCCGCGCGTCGCTGCCGTTCATGACGCGGCTGCGCGAGCTGTGCACGCAGCACGGTGCGCTGCTCGTGCTCGACGAGGTGATGACGGGTTTTCGCGTCGCCCTCGGCGGCGCGCAGAGCCTCTACGCCCGGGCGATTCCGGGCTTTGCCGCGGACATCAGCGTGTTCGGCAAGGTGATCGGCGGCGGCATGCCGCTCGCGGCGTTCGGCGCCCGCGCCGAGATCATGCGGCTGCTCGCGCCGCTCGGCCCGGTCTACCAGGCCGGCACGCTGAGCGGCAACCCGGTGGCCACCGCGTGCGGTCTGGCGACGCTGCGCGAGATCGCCAAGCCCGGCTTCTTCGACGCGCTGGCGGCGCGCACGCGCGACCTCGTCGCCGGGCTCGAAGCCGCGGCGCGCGACGCGGGCGTGGCGCTCGTCGGCGACAGCGAGGGCGGGATGTTCGGCTTCTTCTTCGCCGACGCGCTGCCGCAGAACTACGCCGCGGTGATGGCCACCGACAAGGAGCGCTTCAACCGCTTCTTCCACGCGATGCTCGACGCCGGCGTCTACCTCGCGCCGGCGCTCTACGAAGCCGGCTTCGTCAGCGCCGCGCACGGCGCGGCCGACATCGAAGCGACGGTTGCCGCGGCGCGGCGCGCGTTCGCCGCGCGCGACTGAATCGCGGGCGGGATACGGACGCGGCCGGGTCGGCGCCGCACCGGCACGCCTGAAGAACCGCCGCAGCCGCAGCCGCCGCCGCGATCGCTGCCTCGCCGCGCGCCGCCGCCGGCAGCTCTTGCGCCGGGTCCGCCGCGGTGCCGACCTCAGGCCGGCGACGAGCGCAGCGCGTAGACCTTGCCGCGCAGGAACAGGTACTCGGCGCGCAGCACCGCATCGCCCTTTTCTTCGGCGAACGTGAAGCCGAGCACCGCGAAGCGTTCGCCGACCGCGATCTCGGGCACCTGCCAGGCCTGCATCCGCGACAGCGGCGCGAGCTCGACCTCCCAGCGCGCGTCGCGCCGTGTCGGCACCCGCGCCGCCTTGACCAGCGCGGCGCCGTCGACGGCCGCGGTCTGTGCCGGCAGCGTGCGCGCCGCCAGGTCGGCGGGCAGCCGCAGGTCGGCATCGACCGCGAGCACGACCTCGACGTGCGGATTGCGCCACGCCACGTCGGCGGCCGTGCCTTCGAGGTAGATCGGCCGCGTCTGGTCGAAGCCGCTCCAGCCGTGGTGGGCCCAGGCCGGCGGCGCCAGCCCTGGCGCCGTAACCGCAATCACCAACAGCGAACGACGACGCATCGCGACTCCTTCAGACGTAGGCGATCCAGCGGCCGCAGATGATGACCGCGAGCCACAACCCCAGCGACAGCACGGTCTGCGCGCGCGCCGCGGCGTCGCGCCGCACGATGCCGTCGCGCAGGTGGAACACGACCGCGTTCACGCCGGCGGCAGCGACGAGCGCGAGCTTGACGGCGAACAGCCGGCCGGCGAGCAGTTCCTGCGGCTGGCTCGCGAACATCGCCGCGCCGCTGATCGCGACGAGCGCGAAGCCCGTGCCCGACACCGGCAGCGCTGCCCGCGCGAGCGCCGGCGCCGGCAGCGGCGCCGCGGCGCCCCAGACGCGCAGCTCGACCAGCACCAGCGGCCCGACGAGGAACGCGATGCCGACGATGTGCGCCACCTCCAGCGTCGGGTAGGCCCAGGCGCTGGCCTGCAGCCACGGCCAGCCCTGCCACGTCGTGCCCATCGGCGCCGATTCTGCGCCGCCGGCCGGGTCATCGGCACCGCGCCGCCGCGACTCCGACGCCGCCGGTTCGGCATGCCCGCCGCGGCGGCGCGCCAGCGCCGCCATTGCGGCTCGCGACCATCGCCAAACCTAGAATCGTCGCGATGCACCTGCACATCCTGGGCATCGGCGGCAGCTTCATGGGCGGGCTCGCGGCGCTGGCGCGCGAAGCCGGCCACCGCGTCACCGGCTGCGACGACGCGGTCTACCCGCCGATGAGCGAGCAGCTCGCGGCGCTCGGCATCGACGTCGTCGCCGGCTGGAGTGCCGACCAGCTCGGTCTCGGCGCCGATGTCTGGGTCGTCGGCAACGTCGTCAAACGCGGCAACCCGCTGCTGGAGGCGCTGCTCGACGCCGGCGCGCGCTGCACGAGTGGCCCGCAGTGGCTCGCCGAGCACGTGTTGCACGGCCGCCACGTACTGGCGGTCGCGGGCACCCACGGCAAGACGACGACGACGTCGATGCTCGCGTGGATCCTCGACCGCGCGGGGCGGTCGCCCGGCTTTCTCGTCGGCGGCGTGCCGCTGAACTTCGGCGTCTCGGCGCGGCTCGGCGGCGCCGGCGCGCCGTTCGTCATCGAAGCCGACGAATACGACACCGCGTTCTTCGACAAGCGCAGCAAGTTCGTCCACTACCGGCCGCGCACGCTGGTGCTGAACAACCTCGAGCACGACCACGCCGACATCTTTCCCGACCTGGCGGCGATCGAGACCCAGTTCCACCACCTCGTGCGCACCGTGCCGGCGGCCGGGCGCATCGTCGTCAACGCGCGCGACGCGGCGCTGGCGCGGGTGCTCGCGCGCGGCTGCTGGACGCCGCTGCAGCGCTTCGGCACGAAGCGCGAAGAGCCCGGCGGGCTGTGCGCGCGCGGCGAGCCGCAGGCCTTCGACGTGCTGCGCGGCAGCCTGGCGCTCGGCCGCGTCGAATGGGCGCTGCTCGGCGAGCACAACCAGCTGAACGCGCTGGCGGCGATCGGCGCGGCCGAGCACGTCGGCGTCGCGCCGGCCGACGCCGCCGCCGCGCTGGCGTCGTTCGCCGGCGTGCGCCGCCGGCTCGAGCTGCGCGGCCGCGTTGCGCGCGACGGCGGCGACGTCGCGGTGTGGGACGACTTCGCGCACCATCCGACGGCGATCCACGCGACGTTGTCGGCGCTGCGCCGCAAGGTCGGCGCGGCGGCGCGCATCTTCGCGGTGTTCGAGCCGCGGTCGAACACGATGAAGCTCGGCACGATGAAGGCGCAGCTGCCGTGGGCGCTCGAGGACGCCGACCTCGCGTTCTGCCTGCAGGGCGACTACGGCTGGGACGCCGCCGACGCGCTCGCGCCGCTCGGCTCGGCAGCGGTCGTCCGCAGCAGCGTACCGGCGCTCGTCGACGCGGTCGTCGCCGCCGCGCGCTCGGGCGACCACGTCGTCTGCATGAGCAACGGCGGCTTCGGCGGCATCCACGAGCAGTTGCTCGCAGCGCTCGCCGCCGCGCGATGAAAGCGCCGACGACGCACCTGCTGTACCTGCACGGCTTTCGCTCGTCACCGCAGTCGGCGAAGGCACGCCGTCTTGCGCAGTGGCTCGCGGTGCACGCGCCGGCGGTGCGGTGGTGCTGCCCGCAGCTGCCGCCGTCGCCGTGCGCTGCGGTCGCGCTCGCCGACGCCGCGACTCGCGGCTGGCCGGCGGCGACGTCCGCGGTCGTCGGCAGCTCGCTCGGCGGGTTCTACGCGACCGCGCTCGCCGAGTCGCCGGCACGCGCCGCGTGGCGCGCCGTCGTGCTGAACCCGGCGGTCGACCCGGCGCGCGACCTCGCGCGCCACGTCGGCGAGCAGACCGCGTTCCACGACCCTCAGGCGCGGTTCTTCTTCCGCGCCGAGTTCGTCGGCGAGCTGCGCGCCCTCGCCACCGGGCCGATCACCGCGCCTGCGCGCTACCTGGCCGTCGTCGCCACCGGCGACGAGCTGCTCGACTGGCGCGAGATGCACGCGCGCTACGCTTCGGCCCGGCCGCACGTCGTCGCCGGCAGCGACCACGGCCTGACCGACTTCGACGACCACCTGCCGGCGATCACGGGGTTTCTCGGCCTATGCGACTGAAAGACAGGATCTGCATCGTTACCGGGTCGGGCCAGGGCATCGGCGCGGCGACGGTCGCGAAGTTCGCCGCCGAAGGCGCGGTCGTCGTCGGCTGCGACCACCACGCGACGCCGGTGGCCGGCGCGGCGTCGACGCACGCGGTCGACGTCACCGACCGCGCGGCGGTCGACCGCTTCGTCGCCGCGGTGCTGGCCGAGCACGGCCGCATCGACGTGCTCGTCAACAACGCCGGCATCACGCGCGACGCGCGCTTCGTGAAGATGACGCTCGAGCAGTTCGACACCGTCGTCGACGTCAACCTGCGCGGCGTCTTCCACTGCGCGCAGGCGGTCGTCGGCGCGATGCTCGAGCAGCGCAGCGGCGTGATCCTCAACGCCAGCAGCATCGTCGGGCTGCACGGCAACTTCGGCCAGACGAACTACGCGGCGACGAAGTTCGGCGTCATCGGCTTCACGAAGACGTGGAGCCGCGAGCTCGGACCGAAGGGCATCCGCGTCAACGCCGTCGCGCCGGGGTTCGTCGAGACGCCGATCCTGTCGACGATCCCGACCAACGTGCTGCAGCAGATGCGCGAGCGCGTGCCGCTCGGCCGGCTGGCCCGCGCCGAGGAGATCGCCGCGGTTTACGCCTTCCTCGCCAGCGACGACGCGAGCTACGTCAACGGCGCGGTCGTCGAGGTCGACGGCGGCATGACGCTGTAATGCCCGCGGGCTGCCGCCGAGCGCCGCGATGACCTTCGCGCTGTTCGAGGACGCCGGGCGTTTCCACGCCGGCCGCGTGCTCGCCGACACGCCGGCGTCGCTGCAGGTCGAGCTCGACAGCGGCAAGCGCGTCAAGGTCAAGGCGGCCAACGTGCTGCTGCGCTTCGACGCGCCGCCGCCGGCCGAGCTGATGGCGCGCGCGCAGGCGCTGGCCGGCGACATCGACCTCGACCTCGCGTGGGAGTTCGCACCCGACGCCGACTTCGGCTTCGCCGACCTGGCGCGCGAGTACTTCAGCGCCGACGCCGGCGTCGAC